>DATIGS010000201.1:0-17105 GCA_035481425.1 Cellvibrio sp.
GATTTGACGATCAATGCCACCGGGTTGTTTACGCCGGTTAGCTTGCGTCAGCTGTTGAGCTTGAATCCGAATGCGAATCAGGCTGATCTGGATGCAGCAATTAAGCTTTTGGCCGCCGATGGTGTGACTGGCAACGATTGCTGTACCACCACGGCCGAAGGGTTTACTGCCGGCAGCCCGGTACTGATGAAGCCCGGTCGCCATGAGATCAAATGGAAGGCGACCAATGCGGTAGGGGTAACAGGTGAAGCCACCCAGGTCGTTAACATCAACCCGTTGGTGTCTTTGAGTAAATCCCAGATTGCCGTGCGTGGTAGCGCGGTAGCGTTCAAGGTGTTGCTGAATGGCCCGGCGCCGGTATATCCGTTCAGCGTTCCTTATGTTATTGACTCATCCTCTACGGCGACAGGCGCGGAGCACGATCTGGTCAGCGGCACTGCAACCTTTACCCAGGCAGGGCAGGTTGAGGTGTCTGTACCTGTGAACCTTGCGGCTGTAACCGGGTTTAGCGACAGCCTGTTAGTGGTTGTGCTGGGGGATGGTATCAACGCCGGTGCGGCCAATCGCCATACGATTGAAATGCGCCAGGGCAATGTACCGCCAATAGTTAACCTGACGGTTAGCCAGGGTGGCATCAATACCAGTCTGGTTTCACCAGCAGGTGGCCCGGTAACTGTGACTGCTACAGTAACGGATGCCAATACGGGCGATACCCACACCTTCGATTGGTCTGCAACCAATGGCATGGCTGATACTGATGGCAGCCCTGCAAATGCCAGCCGGGTCTTCAGTCCAGTCGGCTTGACGGGCAGCAAGCAGGTGTTGGTGACTGTGACTGACTCTGGTGGTGCCAGCGTGCAGGCATCGGTTTATTTCCGCGTAGTCGCCAGTTTGCCGGTATTGGACGCTGACGCCGACACGGACCAGGACGGAATTAACGATGACCTTGAAGGTACCGGTGATATTGATGACAACGGTATTCCGGATTATCTGGATAACATGCCGTCCACCAATGTGCTGCCGCAGCAGGGTAATACCACCAACGCCTACCTGATCGAGTGTGATCCGGGCGTGCGCTGTGGCCTTGGCTTATTTGCGCGCAGCGGTAGTTCTGGCGGTGTGCAGGTGCTGGATGATGAGTTGGGTACTTTGGATAACCTGATTGTTGATCCGGCGTTTGAACCTGTTGGGGGTGTGTTCGACTTTGCTATCCGCGATCTGCCAACCCCAGGCCAATCCGTGCGTGTGGTTATCCCGCAGCGTGTTGCTATTCCTGCGAATGCTGTCTACCGCAAATACCAGCGGGGCCGTTGGGTCAGCTTTATTACCGATGCCAACAATGCCGTGCATTCAGCACCAGGCTTTACGGGTTATTGCCCACCGCCCGGCAGTGTTGACTGGACTCCTGGATTGACCGAAGGTCACCTTTGCGTACAACTCACTATTCAGGATGGTGGTGCAAACGACGATGACGGTTTGGTGAACTCCTCTGTAGTTGACCCGGGTGCGGTGAGTGTGGAGCTGGATATCCCGGCTCCTCCTCCAGAGCCGCCCGTTCCGGAACCAAAACCGCCGGTTCAGGTGAAGTCCCAAGGTGGTGGCGCGATGGGCGGTTTATGGTTGGTATTGTTAGGAGGCTTGTTGATGTTAAAACGGATAAAACCGACATGGATTGCCTTGGTTGCTTTGGTCGCGGCCTCGGTGAACACCCAGGCAGCAGGGAGCAAGGGGTTTTACCTGCGTGCCGATATTGCAGGAGTCACTAGCAGTCAGGAGGCGAATGATTTTTCGTCAGCTCTTGCTGCTGATGGTTATAAATTCACTATGGATGGCTACGATGCAAGCCGCTTTGGTTTCCAGCTTGCGTTGGGGCTTGAATGGGAGCGCCATCTATACACTGAACTTGGCTATTTGGATTTGGGTGATGTGGAGGTGGACCTGACGCTGGACGGGGAAACTGACTTGAGCAGTTTCTCGCAGGATTTTGCCGCGAACTATCCACTCAGTGCTGAGGGCCTGACGCTAGTACAGGGTCTTACCCTTACGCCGGATGCGCCGATTAAAGTATCTGCCGAAGTCGGTGTATTCGTTTGGCGCAGCGAAATTGGTATCGACCAACACGTGTTCGCTGTCGATGACGATGAAGGTGAAGACCTGCTGGTGGGTATTAAGCTGGATGTACCTATGAGCGAAAAATTCGGTTTTGGTCTCGGCCTGCGCCGGATTTATTTTGATGACCAGGAAGCGGATTTGTTTTCCCTGATCGGTAGCTATTACTTTTAATTTTTTTCTTCGCTGAGACTGTCGACTGGCAGTATCGATTTTTGGGCGCATGCCTTTCAATCGATCCTGCCAGTTTTCATTTGTGGTTAGAAAGTTGCGCGTAGACCGATGCGCATATTGCGTGGTTCGCCGTAGCGGTTTACCGAGGTAGAGAGGTAGGAATAATACTCTTCGTCCAGGGCGTTATCGGCATTGAAGGTGACTGTGACGTTGTCGCTCAGTGGATAGCTCGCCATCAGGTTCACCAACGTATAAGCCTCCTGGCTTGCGGAAATGCTGCCGTACCGTCCCACTAACCATTCGCTTTGGTAGCCCGCGCCACCACCCAGGGTTAAGCCGTTGTCGAACAGGTGAGGGGTAAAGCTTACAGCCTCAAGCAATGAAACAACACTGAATAAAAAGCGTACTTCTTATATATAAAAAATAAAATTGACTCAATGTCTCATCGGAGATAATATATCAAATGATATTAATTATCACTTGATATGTGTTTTTATTAACTTTTAGTCATCAATTAAGGAAGACATATGAGTCATTTAAAGATAAATAATCTTTTATTTTTTGTTCTGTTTAGCATTTTTACGTCATTCGCGAATGCGAATACCGATCTTGTAGGTCGATGTGATGGGTGCAACGATACGCAGAAACAGACATATGCCCGAAGCTGGGCAATCAGCCTCTTGCCTACTAACGCCTATCCTGGAACTGCTATATCAACGGTAATCAGCGTTGTTGATTTGAAATTCGATACACTCACAACTTATCGTATTAATTCCATGAAGCTCCCTGGCGGCGGCGGGATGGCAGTTCCTCCGTGGCAAACCGGCGTGGTTATAGTTAGTTCTCCCGCAACAGTGGCCACGAAATTTAATAACGTGAAACTAGCGAAAGGTGAACTTCTAAATCTGCTCAATGCAACGGTTATTCCTACTTCAGTAGTAGGGCATCCTTGGGAATTTGTAGATTGTGGATATTGCGAAAACAACATTCAGTCTTATTTACAGTCAACGGCCAATGGCAAAATCGAAGCCGTCTGGTTAACATCCCAAGCTCTTTTGCTGTCATTTGGAGTTCTTAATTCGCCTTTAGCTACGACCTACGTAATAAATTTTGAAGGTGGGGGGCAAGTTATGATTGAGGCGAATATAAGCGTCGGTATGAAACTTGTGATAAAGGTGATTAAAGTTATTGATGCTAACAATAATACTGTGCCCCTGAAATCGGTTGATCTTCAAAATTACAATATCTGGGTACCAAGCGAATTGGCATCAGAATCGATAAGTTCATATCTAAACAATGTTGGGTTTTACCTTCCTCCTGGCGCGATCGGTATTGTAACCATTCAGGATTGCAGTAAGGATCCATCGATTTACGAAGATGTTTGTGAGTGAAGATTAGGGTGAATAACTACATTCCTACATGGTTTTGATTACCTTCTGTTAAGCCAGCTTCTTGAAAAGGCTGGCCGAGCAATCTCAAGCCTGTACCAAGTAATTTCATATTATGTGGGTGTGCTTCTTAATCTTGCTCGTCTGATACTTTATGTACTTGTTTGATCGTAGGCTTCATTTGCTTTCACGTGGGCATATCTTATGAACCATAAATAAGGGCGCCGCCTGCACGGAAATAATTGGTCGTTTTTTATGGATAATATTAGTTGCGCTGGAGGATTCACCCGAGCGCTGCATCAATCCTACTTGGTCATATTTACAGCAACCGCGCCAAACTCGCCAATGCGCGTTCAATTCGGTTCCCCCACACACAGGCGCATGAGAGCCGGATAAATTGCCGGTACTTTTGGCTTGCTGAAAAAATTGGCCCTGGGGCGATACTTATCCCCTGTGCGAGCGCACTGCGCGCCAACGCAAAACTATCGATTTCACCCGGCAATTCCAGCCAAATCACAAAGCCGCCTTCCGGCCGGGTGATTTTGGTGCCCTCGGGAAAGTAGTGGATGATGGCTTCAGTCATGCGGGTGACCGCCTGCGCATAGTCGCCCCGCACCCGGCGCAGATGGCGCTCGTACTGGCTGTTCTCCAATAGCTCGGTCACTGCGACTTGCGGCAGGGTGGCGGTCGCCAGATTCAGCACATATTTCATGTACTCGACTTTGTCCTGGTAGCGCCCGGGTGCAATCCAGCCCACCCGCAAGCCGGGCGATAAGGTTTTGGAAAACGAGCTGCATAACATCACATTCTCATCCAACCCTTTGAGCAACGGCGGCCGGGCGTGGCTGAAGCTCAAATCGCCGTAAATATCATCTTCAATCAGCGGAATCTCCCGCGCCTTCAGCATCGCAACCAGCTTTTGTTTGTGCTCATCCGGCATCAGGCAGCCCAGCGGATTGCTGAAGTTGGGGGTGACGACACAGGCTTTTACCGGCCAGCGGCTGAGCGCTAGTTCCAGTGCTTCCAGCGACATACCCGAATGCGGGTTGGTGGGAATCTCCAATGCTTCCAAACCCAATGATTCAATCACCTGCAACAAACCGTAGAAGGTGGGCGACTCAATAGCGACTACATCGCCCGGTGATGTCACAGCCCGCAGCGCAAGGGTTAACGCTTCCTGGCAACCATTGGTAATCACCAGATTGTCGGGGTGTACCGCGCAGCCGGCGTCGGCCAAGCGGCGCGCTAACTGGCGGCGCAACTCGGGGGCGCCGGGTGAGAATTCGTAATTGGCGGTGCGCACCCGATATTGTCGTGCCGCTTTGGTGAAAGCTTGCTCAATCGCCCTTGTGGGCAGGAATTCAGTCGCCGGTACCGCCGCTCCCAATTGCACAATGGCCGGATCATTCGCTGCTTTAATAAGTTGCACGACCATGTCTTGGCCGGTAACCGGGGCAGGGCGCATGGTGGTCACCACAATACGCGGAGGGGCAACGATCAGCCTGGTTTGGGTTTTGACGTAAAAGCCGGAACGGTTACGCACTTCCAGCAAGCCCCAATCCTCCAATTGGCGATAAGCAGAAATCACCGTGGCAATGCTGAGCCCGCGCAACTGCGCCTGGCTGCGAACGCCGGGCATACGGTCTCCTGGCTGGAATCCACCAGCTTTAATCAGGCTGGCTAGCTCGTCGGCAAGTTTGCGGTAAAGGCTATCCATTATGCTTTCCTTTATGGCTGCGAACGAACGATAGGTACAGTTGGGGTGAAGCTGATAGATACAGTTTTCGTGTTTAGTTGATCTGTACCGTATCAAATTTATTATTTTGAAACTGTAACGGTTGCTGTCCAGGAAATACACTGTTTTTCCTAATGTGATATCCGTAGTAGAGCAATGAGGAGGTCAGGCTATGAGTTACCCGATGTACTTGGTCGATGCTTTTATCGATCAGCCGTTTAGTGGCAATCCCGCTGGCGTTTGTATTCTCGATACCGACCAACCTGCCAGTTGGATGCAAAATGTTGCGCTGGAGATGAATCAGGCCGAAACCGCGTTTGTATATAAACGTGCCGATGGCGGCTGGGACCTTCGCTGGTTTACCCCGCAGGTAGAAGTGGATCTGTGTGGCCACGCCACGCTCGCAGCAGCCCATGCACTTTGGCAAGAGGCAGGTGAAGTAAATCCTGTGATTCACTTCCACACACGCAGCGGGCTACTCAGTGCAACCCGCAAGGGGGATGAAATCCAATTGGATTTCCCCAGTGATCAACCTAAAACCCGAGAGCTACCAACCGAACTGCTGCAATTCCTCGGTAAGCCGCCGGTCTGGTTTGGATGCGGGCGCGATGATCTTTTGTTGGTATTGGAGAATGCCAGCGCGGTGGAAAATTTTGCTCCCGATATGGATCTGATCAGCGCCATTACCGAGCGCGGATTGATCATCACCGCGCCGGGTGATGCCAGCTCCGGCCTGGACATGGTCTCACGATTTTTCGCGCCGCAGGTGGGCGTGCCGGAAGACCCGGTCACCGGTTCCGCACACTGTTTGCTCGCGGTTTATTGGAGTTATCGACTCGGCAAAACAACATTGCGCGCGCGTCAGGCGTCGCCGCGCGGCGGGTTATTAACGTTGGAGCTGCAAGGCGAACGCGTGCTCCTGAGCGGCGCCACCAAAACCATGTTGAAAGGTGCCTTTTATGGATGAGTTACGCATGGCTAATCCAGAGTCACTAAATCCGAAAAAAGCAGCCCCCGTTTGTTGGTTAAACGGAAAATTGGTTGCACCGGAACACGCAACCGTTTCGATTTTTGACCATGGCCTGTTGTATGGCGATGGCGTTTTCGAGGGTATTCGTTTTTACCATGGCAATGCCTTTCGCTTGCAAGCACATCTGGAGCGATTGGTGCTTTCTGCGCGCGCTATCGCCCTGGACATTCCTTACGGTATTGATGCGCTCACCCAGGCTGTAGAGGAAACTATTGCGGCTGCGCCCTCGGCTAATGGTTATATGCGTTTGGTAGTGACGCGTGGTGTTGGGCCGCTGGGTATAGATCCATCGCGCTGCCACACACCGCAGGTTTTTATCATTGCCGACGCATTGCATATGGTGAGTGAACGCGTGCGGACTGAGGGGGCGAAAGTGATTATTGCTGCGACGCGTCGTTTGGGTGCCGATGGGCTCGATCCGCGCATTAAAAGTTTGAATTATCTCAACCATATTCTTGCGCGTATGGAGGCAACACATGCGGGTGCTGATGAAGCGATTTTGCTCAACAGTGCAGGGCGGATTGCGGAGGGCAGTGCGGATAATATTTTTATCGTGAGAAAAGGTGAGTTAATAACGCCGCCGGTAATAGAAGGGGCGCTGGATGGGATCACCCGGCAGGTGGTTCTGGAGCTTGCTGAAAAGCTTGGTATTAACGCGCGTGAAATACCCATCGCACCCTATGACTTGTTTACTGCGGATGAATGCTTTCTCACTGGCACTGGTGCCGAGCTTATTCCAGTCGGCTTTGCCGATGGTCGTTCTATCCCGCAATGTCCCGGCCCTATCTATGCACGGTTGGCGGCAGCATTTAAGGAACTGGTAAACCAGGGGGCATAACTGCCCCTTGAATTCATTCCTTCCCGCCCCATTTAGTCCTCAGTCGCCGCTAATGGCTGCCCCCTGTAATTCGTGCATATATACCCAGGAGTTAGAAAAATGACCGTTGATGCCCGCAAAGAAACCCGTGGTTTCCAGACAGAAGCCAAACAATTGCTGCATTTGATGATCCATTCGCTGTATTCAAACAAGGAAATTTTCCTGCGCGAGCTGGTTTCCAACGCGTCGGATGCTGCCGATAAATTGCGTTTCGAAGCTGTGTCCAATGGCGATTTGTATGAGGGCGATACCGAATTAAAAATCCGCATCAGTTTTGATAAAGAAGCAAAAACGCTCACCATCAGCGATAACGGCATAGGCATGTCGCGCGATGAAGTGATCGAGAATTTGGGCACTATCGCTAAATCCGGCACTGCGCAATTTATGCAAAAGTTGTCCGGTGACCAGAAAAAAGATGCGCAACTAATTGGCCAGTTTGGTGTAGGTTTTTACTCTGCTTTTATCGTTGCTGACAAAGTAGTTGTTACCACTCGTCGTGCGGGTGCAGCTGTTGATGAAGCTGTGCGTTGGGAGTGTTCCGGCGATGCGGAATTTACCGTTGAATCCGTAGAAAAAACTGGTCGCGGTATGACGGTTGAATTGCATTTGAAAGATGATGCACTGGAATTTGCGGATCACTGGCGTTTGCGTTCCATCATCAAAAAATACTCTGACCACATTGCTATTCCGGTGGTAATGCAAAAGCAAACTCCCGTTGGCGATGATGCCGCCAGTACCGAGCCGGAAGATGAAGTCATCAATACCGCCACTGCGCTCTGGACCCGTTCACGTTCCGACGTGACCGATGAGGAGTACAAAGAATTTTATAAGCATGTAAGCCATGATTTTACCGATCCACTTAGCTGGAGCCATAATCGCGTGGAAGGTAATCTGGATTACACCAGCATGTTGTTCATTCCCGCACGCGCGCCCTACGATTTGTATAACCGCGATGCATCACGTGGATTGAAACTTTATGTTCAACGCACGTTTATCATGGATGATGCAGAGCAATTCCTGCCGTTGTATCTGCGCTTTATTAAAGGTGTAGTGGATTCCAATGATTTGAGCCTGAACGTTTCGCGCGAGATTTTGCAAAAAGATCCTAACATCGATGCCATGCGTTCAGCATTGACCAAACGTGTTTTGGATATGTTGGCCAAGTTGGCGAAAAGTGAACCGGAAAAATACGCGACTTTCTGGAAAGAATTTGGCCAAGTGATGAAAGAGGGGCCGGCAGAAGATTTCGCCAACCGTGAAAAAATTGCCAAGCTGTTGCGCTTTGCTTCTACCCATACCGATACCGCGGAGCAAACCCAATCGCTCGAAGACTATGTTGCGCGGATGAAAGAAGGGCAGGAGAAGATTTATTACATCGCTGCTGAAAACTTCAATACCGCAAAAAGCAGCCCGCACCTTGAAGTCTTCCGTAAAAAAGGTATTGAAGTCCTGTTGTTGAGCGATCGTGTTGACGAGTGGTTGATGAGCCACTTGGCCGAGTTTGATGGTAAGTCACTGCAAGATATCGGCAAGGGCGAACTGGATCTTGGCAAACTCGATAGCGAAGAGGAAAAGCAAGCGCAAGAAAAAGTAGCCGAAGCACTGAAACCCTTATTGGAGCGCGCAAAAGCGGCGCTGGAAAACCAGGTGGCGGAAGTGCGTATTACCCATCGCTTGACCGATTCACCGGCTTGCGTAGTGGTGGGCGATCACGATATGGGCGCGCAGATGCGTCGCATATTGGAAGCAGCAGGTCAAAAAGTGCCTGAGTCAAAACCGATTTTTGAATTAAATCCTGATCATCCTCTGGTGAAAAAACTGGAGCAAGAAAGCAGCGATGAACGTTTTGGGGATCTGGCCCATATCCTGTTCGATCAAGCCAACCTCGCCGAAGGCGCACAATTGCAGGATCCGGCAGCTTATGTGCAACGGTTGAATAAATTATTGCTGGAACTGAGCAATTAAGTTCCTGCTGCACGTTAACTGAAGCTGTTATTAAAAATGACCTTGTCTGAGCGGCCACGTCTACGCGACCCGGTCTAGGCGACCCCGTCTACGCGATCCGGTCTATACTCTGGCAAGGTCATTTTTTATCTATCACTCTTTATTTCAAAGAGGCTGAATTCCATGGAATACAAAGAGATTAGTCTGCCTGCTGCAAAAAACATCGCACTGGTTGCGCATGACAACAGAAAAAAAGATTTACTTAACTGGTGTAAAAAACATCGTGCCGATCTTGGGCTTCATACGCTCTTCGCTACGGGAACTACCGGTACTTTAATTGAAAAAGAAACCGGGTTGCCTATCAATAAGCTTATCTCCGGACCCTTGGGCGGTGATCAGCAGGTGGGTGCGTTAATCAGCGAAGGCAAGGTCGATATGCTGGTCTTTTTTTGGGACCCATTCGAGCCAATGCCACATGACCCGGATGTAAAAGCCCTGCTGCGCATTGCTGCTGTGTGGAATATTCCTATCGCCTGTAATCAAAGCTCTGCCGACTTTATGGTTTCTTCTCCCTTCTTTAAAGACGAGTCGCAGCATTGGGTTCCTGATTATGCCGCATATATGGCCAAGCGTTCACAATCGCCCGTTTAACGCCTTTTTAAAGAGAAATGAGCGTCGGGCCTGGCTCCCGTTGCGCGCGAATATAAAAATTATTTTCATATTTGCAAACCAGTAGTCTTGCGCAAATAAGCAACAAAACACTCCCTCTTATGCCTAACTTTTGTTAATATCTGTTAACGCGGGTTTTCTTGTTCTAAACCCGGTTGTGGATAGCTGCTAGCCTGCTGAGCTAGCGATCAACGGATGAAGCAAACCGAGCAATAACAATAAATTAGGCTGTAGAGGTGTTTCATATGGCAGATCGTGAAATGGGCACTGTTAAATGGTTTAACAACGTGCGTGGATATGGGTTCATAACCAGGGGAGAAGGAGGAGAGGATATTTTTGTTCATTATCGAAATATCCGTGCGGAAGGTTACCGCTCATTGGCAGAAGGCCAAAATGTTGAGTTCCAATTACAACAAGGTGATAAAGGTTTACAGGCAGAAGATGTAGTTTTGCTCGGCTGATGTAAATTTGAAAAGCTAAAGGTTTATCAATAAAAACACCGGCAATTGCCGGTGTTTTTATTTTCAGAACTCCGATTCGGGAGTGCAAAATATTTTTATTGTGCTGGTGTTGTTGCTACTGGCGGGTAGGGCGTCACTTGAATAATGACATTCAATACCGGGTGATCTATATAGTGAACTTCACTGGAACGCATGTCGCGCTCTTGCTGCAATAAAATTATTTTCTTCGTCACAAAATTTTCTGTTTCTGCTGTTGGTGCATTTGGATCAAAATTGCCGTTTGACCATTGCGCATTTTCACTTGCCAATGCCTGATCCAATTCCAGTTCTGAATCCAACGATAAATTTGTCGTAGTGGTCGCTGCATAATTGGGTCGCAGTGGTATTTCTGGCCAAGGTTGGGTAATTTCCTGACCGACATTCACATCGAATTGCGCGAACCACAAATTGGTTTGCAGCTCCAAATAAGTAGCGACACTCAAGCGAATGCTTCCTTCCAGCGTCTGATGCTTGCCAAATGTCTGGCCGCCATTAATAAGAATTGCCTTGGATGCTTTTTTATTAGTGATAATTTGTCGCCATGCATTATGGAATAAAACTTCAAAACGCGGACTGCGCTGCAGTTTCTGCGCTTGTGCATTTAGTTGGCGTTCACTGGCGGGCAATATATAGAACGCTTCTTTGGTCAGGTCGACAGTGCTGGTTGCAGCGCTATCGGTGCCGCTATTGTCTGTTCCGTTAGTTGTCGCATTTGGATCTTTTAATTCAACCCAATCGCCGGGATAGCGGAGTTTGATATTGCTTGGCCAGTGTTCCTGGCCCGTATCATCCTTGCGCGCCAATACAATCATTTCCACTTGGTACCAGCCTTCGTGTGAGCCGGCTTTCTGTTGCGCCTGAGCTGAAAGGCTGGCTAATACCAGTGCCGCCAAACTCATAAAATAATAATGTGGTTTTGTATGAGCGAAAATCATGGGTTTTTCCTGATTAAAATGTCTCAATCATTTTTTAGTGTGGGCACTAATGCGTTAGTGTTGAAGGTTACTTGCTTGTGCCGGGTGTTAGATAACCGAGTAAATCGACCATTGCCTGAATGCGAGTCTCGGTTTCTTCCAAATTCATGGTGAATTTCAGTTGATTTGCTCCTTCCAATTTATAGATGCGCGGCTGACTTTGCACCAGTTTAACAATTTGCAATGGGTCGACAAGGGTGTCACTGGCAAACTCGATTTTGCCGCCGCGTGCGTTGGCTTCAAGTTTGGTAATACCAATGGCTTCGGCGCTAATTTTAATTTGGGTCACGCGGAACAGGTTTTTAATTTGTTCAGGCAGCATGCCAAAACGGTTGATCATTTCAACCTGCAGGTCGCGCAGTGCGTCTTCGCTATCGGCATTGGCCAGGCGTTTGTACATCACCAAGCGAGTATGCACATCCGGCAAATAATCGGACGGAATTAATGCCGGTATGCGCAGATTAATATCGATAGCTTCGCTCAGTGCTTTTTCCAGGTCGGCTTGTTTGCCCTGGCGAATGGCTTTTACTGCACGGTCCAGCATATCCATATACAGTGAGAAACCAATGGTCTGTATTTGGCCGCTTTGTTCATCACCCAATAATTCACCAGCGCCGCGAATTTCCATATCGTAAGTTGCGAGAGTGAAGCCTGCGCCCAGGTCTTCAGCTGCACCAATCGCCTCAAGGCGTTTTTGTGCATCATCGGTCATCGAGCGGCGATCCGGTGTTAACAGATACGCATAAGCCTGGTGATGTGAGCGTCCAACCCGGCCGCGTAACTGATGCAGCTGCGCGAGGCCAAATTTATCGGCGCGATTAATAATAATGGTATTGGCGCTGGGTATATCGATACCGGTTTCGATAATCGTGGTACACACCATAATATTGAAACGCTTGTGATAAAAATCCGACATCACCCGTTCCAAATCGCGCTCGCGCATTTGACCATGGCCGACACCGATACGCGCCTCGGGAATTAATTCCTGCAATTCGCGCGCAACTTTTTCGATGGTATCGACTTCATTGTGCAGATAATACACTTGGCCACCGCGCAAAATTTCCCGCAGTATCGCCTCTTTGATGACGGCTTCATCATAAGTGCGCACAAAGGTTTTTACCGATAAGCGCCGCGCAGGAGGTGTGGCGATGATGGATAAATCGCGAATTCCCGCCATCGACATATTTAAGGTTCGCGGAATTGGCGTAGCGGTCAGTGTGAGAATGTCGATTTCGGAGCGCAGCGCTTTAATCTGGTCTTTTTGGCGCACACCAAAACGGTGCTCTTCATCGATAATTAACAAACCGAGATCTTTAAATTTAATGTCGGGTGATAGCAGTTTATGGGTGCCGACAACTATATCGACTTTACCTTCTGCTAATCGCTCCAGCACTTGGTTGACTTCTTTGGTGGTGCGGAAGCGCGACAACACTTCAACGGTGATCGGCCAATCGGCAAAGCGATCTTTTAATGATTCATAATGTTGTTGGGCAAGCAGTGTGGTGGGGGCGAGGATCGCGACTTGCTTACCGCTATGGCTGGCGATAAATGCTGCGCGCATTGCCACTTCTGTTTTACCGAAACCAACGTCACCGCACACCAAGCGGTCCATAGGTTTGGATGAGAGCATATCTTCTTTCACTGCTTCAATTGCACGCTGTTGGTCTGCCGTTTCTTCAAATGGAAAACTTGCGGCAAAAGTTTCGTAGGCAATTTGCGGATCGGGAAATTTATGGCCTTTGCGTGCTGCGCGGCGTGCATACACCTCAAGTAATTCTGCTGCGGTGTCACGGATTTGTTCCGCCGCTTTGCGCCGGGCTTTTTGCCAGGCTTCACTGCCGAGTTTATGTAGCGGTGCCAGGTCGTCTTCTGCACCGGAATAACGGCTGATTAAATGTAAACTGGTGACAGGCACATACAGTTTTGCTTCATCCGCGTATTCCAGTGTTAAAAATTCATTGGTTTGATTATCGATTGTGATGGTTTCCAGTCCGCGATAGCGGCCAACACCGTGATCGATATGCACCACCGATGCACCAATTTTTAATTCCGTAAGATTTTTAACAACAAGATCGGCATTGTCCTGCGACTGTTTGCGGCGACGCTGTTGTTGGATTCGTTCGCCAAACAATTGCGATTCTGAAATCAACGCAATTTTAGGTTGGGTTTGCAGCAGGCCTTGTTCGAGCGGCGCAACGGTAATCGCTAGCTTTTCATTGTGCGCGAGAAATTCGCTCCAGCTATCAACGGTTGTGGGGCGGACGCGGATGCGGCTTAACAATTCCAGTAGGGTTTCACGGCGTCCGGCAGATTCTGCACAAAATAATACTTTGCCATCAAATTCCATTAAAAAGGCTTGAATTGCGGCGAGAGGATTATCCGCTTGTGCCCGAATAGGAAGTGATGGTGTCGCGGCGGTCGCGAAATTGTAATTACCCGCTTTTTCTTCCAGCGTTTGGGACTCGACAAATGTCCGGCAATAGTTTTTCATGTTGCCAAAAAATTCATCTATCGCAAGGTAGATATCGCGCGGCGCCAGCAGTGGTCGCAATGGATCAACACGGCGGCTTTCATAGCGGCGCAATAATTCAAGCCAAAAATTTTCGGCAGATTTTTCTATATCACCCAATGCATAAATTTGGGTATTGGCGGGCAGATAGTCGAATAGAGTGCTGCATGCGTCAAAAAATAGCGGCAAATAATACTCAATGCCTGGTGGTGAAATGCCTGCGCTTACATCCTGAAATACCGGGCACGCCTTATGATTGACATCGAACCGCCCTAACCATTTTTGTTTGAATAAGGCTATTCCTGCTTTATTCAGAGGAAATTCTTTTGCGGGCAGTAATTGAATTTGCTCGACTTTGTCGATGGTGATTTGCGTTTCAGGGTCGAAGGTGCGCAGGCTTTCAATTTCATCGTCAAATAAATCGATGCGATAGGGCAGGTCGCTACCCATTGGGAAAATATCCATTAATGAGCCGCGCACAGCAAATTCACCGTGCTCATAAACGGTATCGACGCAGTGATAACCCGCGCGTTCCAAATTGCTGCGCAGTTGATTTGCGTCGAGTTTTTCTCCAACGGACACCATCAAGCTGTTGCCGATCAAATATGACTGCGGCATCAAGCGTTGCAGGAGTGTCGTCACCGGAACTACCAGAATGCCCTGTTTAACACTGGGAAGTTTATAAAGCGTGCGCAAGCGTTCGGAAATAATATCCTGATGGGGTGAAATGGTGTCATAGGGAAGTGTTTCCCAATCGGCCAGATGCAATACCGGTATTGGATTTGAATCCTTCGCAAAAAAAGATAATTCGCTTTCCAATCGAATTGCGGTGCTGGTGTCGGCTGTTACTACCAGGCTGAGCCCCTGGTAAATCTTCGCGGCATTTACAATGGTGAGCGCTTGGGCACTGCCGAAGAGTTGCCCCCAATATTGTCGATTACCAGATTTGTTGGAAACGGGGGGGGTATGGGTTAGCTGTTGGGTCATAACGTGTTTATACATCGCACATCCAAATGAGAGGGGCATTTTACCTGTCTTGTATGGTTTCTTGGGGCGCAGTGACGCAAATAAAAAACAAAAAGGCGATGCTTCGCGTCAAGAGTGCTCTCCTTTGTCTTAATGAGAACAGTTTTCATTATGTGCGAGAATGTCGCATGTTGTGTGTAAAAAGAAATCAATTTGGCGAAAAAGCCTTGTAAAACGTGCATCAAATCGATGCATCGCTATGGTGCTGGCTCTAGGTGACGTTTATAATTTGCGGGTTTTACTGGGGCTAATGAAAACTTCTCAAAAATCAATCTGTTGTGTGTTCACTGCGCTTGCTTGGGCAGATGTTGATGCAGGGGTTGAGTGAATGTTACAGGCCTTATGCGTCATGGTTTATTGCGCCAGCAAATAAATTATGGTGCGCTCGCAGCTCAAGCACTTCCTCCACGAAGTCCTATCCAGTTCCCGCCAGGATGTAACTGGATAATGACAGCTGGTTTATCGCTTGCTGCATCCCGCGGCCTGGGTTACCAGGTCTACATCCACACGAACGACTAGGCAGAGACGTATGATAAAGATCCGTCGAGGGTTGGATTTGCCCATTACCGGCAGCCCCAATCAATCTATTGAGGATGGCCCTCAGGTTCGCCAAGTAGCTTTAATCGGGTTTGATTACCATGGTATGAAGCCCACTATGGCGGTACAGGTTGGTGATAAGGTTAAACTTGGTCAGGAGCTGTTTTCTGACAAAAAAATTCCGGGTGTTATTTATACCTCCCCGGCGTCCGGTACAGTCAGTGCTATTAATCGCGGTGATCAACGCGTATTCCACTCAATCGTAATTGATGTGGAAGGTGATGATGCTATTGAATTCTCCAAATATTCAGCGGCTGATTTGGCTGGTCTATCGCGTGAAAGTGTGCAGCAAAATCTGGTGCAATCCGGCCTTTGGACTGCATTACGTACTCGTCCTTACAGTAAAGCACCTGCATTGGATTCAAAGCCAAGCTCTATTTTTGTTCAGGCGATGGATACCAATCCTCTTGCTGCAAATCCGCAAGTGATTATCGCAGCCAAAAAAGACTCTTTTGCTAATGGTTTAACTGTATTGTCGCGTCTGACTGAGGGTAAGGTTTTTGTTTGCCAGGCAGAAGGCGCTGAATTGCCAAAAGGGCAGGGTAGCAATATCACCGTAGAAACCTTTGCTGGTGTCCATCCGGCAGGAAACTCCGGTACCCATATCCATTTCCTTGACCCAGTCAGTGCAACTAAAACTGTGTGGACCATAGGTTATCAAGATGTTATCGCTATAGGCGAATTGTTCACCACCGGAAAACTGAACGTTGAGCGTGTTATTGCGCTTGCTGGTCCGCAGGTTGAGCGTCCACGTTTGGTGCGTACCCGTTTAGGCGCCAATCTGAATGACCTGACTCAAGGTCAAACCAAAGCTGGCGAAAATCGTGTGATTTCCGGTTCGGTGTTTGGTGGTCGTCGTTCGCATAACAACCTGAGCTATCTCGGCCGCTATCATAATCAAGTAAGTGTATTACTCGAAGGTCGTGAGCGTGAAATGCTGCATTACTTGCGCGCTGGGACCAATAAGTTCTCTGTGTTGGGAATTTACCTTTCTAAATTAATGCCCTCAAAATCTTATAACTTTACTACCTCTACTAATGGCTCCGAGCGCGCCATGGTGCCGGTTGGATCTTATGAGAAGGTTATGCCACTGGACATCCTGCCAACGCAATTGCTGCGTTCTTTGATTGTTGGTGATACCGAAATGGCGCAAAAACTGGGTTGTCTTGAGTTGGACGAAGAAGATTTGGCGTTGTGCACATTCGTGTGTCCAGGCAAATATGAATATGGTCCGATCCTGCGTAACAACCTTACCCGTATTGAGCAGGAGGGCTAATCAATGAGTCTGCGAAAGATACTCGACAATATGGAGCCGCATTTCCATAAGGGCGGCAAATATGAAAAATGGTATGCGCTTTATGAAGCAGCAGACACCATTTTTTACAAGCCTGCAGATGTAACCAAATCCACTGCACACGTGCGTGATGGCGTGGATTTGAAGCGCATTATGATCACCGTTTGGCTTTGCGCATTTCCGGCAATGTTCTTCGGTATGTATAACGTTGGCTTGCAAGCAAACACTATTCTCGCTGCAACTGGCGCTACTGGTATCGATAACTGGCACGGTGTATTG
>DATIGS010000202.1:0-5727 GCA_035481425.1 Cellvibrio sp.
GCCAGTCACTATCGATGAATTCCGTATCGGCGTAGCCGAAACCTACGATGTGATTGTCGAACCAGAAGCCAACTCCGCCTACACCCTCTTCGCCCAAACCATCGACCGCACCGGTTATGCACGCGGTACTTTGACGACCGACATTAACCTGCGCGCCGAAATTCCCGCAATGGACCCAGCTCCCACCCTCGGCCATCGCGATATGGGAATGGAGATGTCGGGCATGGATCATTCAGGGCACGACATGGGCGGTATGGATCACTCCGGCCATGACATGTCGTCGATGAAAGAAATGGACCACAGCGGTCACGATATGTCTGCCATGAACCATATGGATCACTCGAACATGGATCACTCAAAGCACAACATGAGTGATATGGATCATAGCGGACACGATATGTCGGAAATGGATCATGCAAACATGGATCACTCAGGTCACGACATGTCATCCATGAACCATACCGATCATACAAACATGGATCACAGCCAGCACCATATGGCCGGCAAATCGCAGCTCGCCAAAGCCGGATTCGGCAGCAACTTTGATCCACTCGCCAAAATTACTCACGCTGAAACCGAGTTCGGCCCTCATGTAGATGGCCGCTCCGAAGCGCCGCAAAGTGGCTTGAGCGATCCGGGTATCGGCCTGCGCGACCATATGAAACTCTACGGTCGCCGCGTGCTGACTTATGCGGATATTCGGGGCCTGCACCCCACTTACGACAAACGCCAGCCATCGCGGGAAATCGAGCTGCACCTCACCGGCAATATGAGCCGCTATATGTGGTCATTCAACGGCCAGAGCTTTGCTAACGCCAAACCGCTGGAGCTGAATTACGGCGAGCGCGTGCGCATCATTTTGGTCAACGACACCATGATGACCCACCCCATTCATCTGCATGGCATGTGGAGCGATTTGGAAACCGGCGACCCGGATTACATTCCGCGCAAACACACCATCATCGTTCAACCCGGTTCGCGCATCAGTTATTTGGTCACGGCCGATGCCAAAGGCCGCTGGGCATATCACTGTCACCTGCTTTACCACATGCCCGGCATGATGCGTGAAGTGCGTGTGGTTTAAGGCGGAGGAAATTATGAAATTCACACTGAAAAAACTCAGCCTCAGTATCCTCGCCGCCAGCCTTTTGAACCTGCCGGTTTTAGCTCATGAAGGTGATGATCCATTGCTGGCCAAAGTGATGATCGAACAACTCGAATGGCGCGATAGCGAAGATGCAAACCATCAATCTATCGATACCTATGTCCTGGAAGGCCAGGCCTGGATTGGTAAAGACCTGAATAAATTTTGGTTCAAAACCGATATTGAATACGTCGATGGCGAAACAGAAGAAGCTGAAATTCAAGCGCTCTACAGCCGCGCCATAGCACCATTCTGGGATCTACAAGTCGGCCTGCGTCAGGATTTAAAACCAGAACCAACGCGCGAATGGGGCGTGATCGGCATTGAAGGTTTAGCTCCCTACTTCTTTGAAGTCGATGCCGCCTTATTTGTCGGCGAATCCGGCGCTACCGCCGCGCGAATATCCGCCGAATACGAATGGATGTTCACGCAAAAGCTAGTGCTATCACCCGAAATTTCGCTCAACTTTTACGGCCAAAACGACAGCGAATACCAAACCGGTTCCGGCTTATCCGACATCAACCTGGGCCTGCGTTTACGCTACGAAATCCGCCGCGAATTCGCGCCTTACATCGGCGTGAATTGGTCAAAGAACTACGGCAATACCGCTGATTTTGTGCGTGAACATGGTGAGGAAGTTAGTGATGCGCAAGCAGTAGCGGGAGTGCGGGTTTGGTTTTGATTTTTTAGTGGCAGCTCAAGTTAAATCGGAAGCTTAATAGCTTCCGCTTTCCTAGGGCTGAGAGAATGACCACGAACAGTGGCAAAAAAGCAGCCGCCACACAGGTCAAAGTGTTCTGATTACAATTACATCAGGCTCAAAAAATATTATCAAATTTCATATGGAGTAAACGATTGTGACAATTGCAAGCCCACTTCAGTATTGCTCTAAGGACGACGCTCACGCTGCAATAGCTTTTTCATTGACGGGATCGTTACAAGGGTTTTATTTTTCAGATGGGATTGATGAACTGGAAATGTTGATAGTGAATATCCTTGGAAAAGATGAGTCTAAAAATTCATTTACGCCAAATCCTCATATCGATTATGGATGTTCAATTTTATTTGATACATTTCCTTTTTACCAAAAGTACTATCAGATTAATTCATTTGATAGGAACCACAAAATATGCATATATTTCCCAAATGGATTTACTGAAGACGAAGAATATAATCCCGAGTATGACCATAACTTAACCTTCCCCATGGTCTTTTATTCCTGTGATGAGTGGCAAGCATGGGTGACAGCATTCGTGCTTGCAAAAGTTAATTTTTTTCCTGAATGCCAAGAAAAAGTAATTGAGATTGCAAAAAAATATTTTGATGTTGAAAGTTGTTTACTGCTATTGAATGAGAAGCTTACGGGAAAAAAGCTATGGAGCTTTGGAGTTGAGGGAAAGTTTTTATATATGTATGAGGATTGGCAGAAAAATGCTCGTAGTTCTTTAGTTAATTTGCCATATATAAAGTGGTTGGCAATGGCAGAAGCCACTTGGTTAAGGCACGTTAATAAAACCTAACTTTTTATGGATGGAATATACATTAAAGACATAAATATTGGAGAGTTACCCTGCTCCTTGTATTCACATATTTCATTCGAAATTCATCACGCTAACACCAGTAACTCTTCCGGAGAAGTTACCAACTCCCCCGTGGCAAGTGTTAATTAATGTTCACAAGCGTCAATTTGTACACCCTCGCCGCGCTTGCTCACCTATAATTCAACCCGACTATAAGCCCGGTTTGGGCGACGAATAACCATAAATAGCTGTGAGCCAACCATGAATCAACCTTTGTTGAAAAAACGTCCACTTGGAACTCCTTTATCCCGGTATGTACTTGCTCCGCTTGTCGGTTCGCTGTTGTTGATTGGCGGTTGCTCAAAAGATGCTCCGCCAGCCGCTGAAGCTCCGCAAGCGCAGGCTAGTTCTGCGGCTAGTAGCAACGCGCTCGATATTACCCGCATCACGCCAGATGAGGCCAAACAAGCTGCGCAGGCGATTGAGCAGCAGGTTCCGCTTACTTTGGCCGATGGCATTAAAGGCGAGCTTTGGGCTTCCGAGAAATTATTGGGCGATACAGTCGCTATCCATGTGGATGACAAAGGGCGGATTTGGGCGGGTATTACCCAGCGCAGCAACAACTCGGAATTTGATATTCGCGGCTATCCGGAATGGGAGCATCCATCGGTTGCATTCTCAACCGTAGAAGATCGCCGCGCGTTTTTACACACAGAACTTGCACCGGAAAAAAGTGCGCAGAATGAACGCATTCCCGACCGCAATAAAGATGGCAGCAACGACTGGCGCGATTTGGCGGTGATGACGGAAAAAGTGATTCGCCTTGAAGATACCCAAGGCAGCGGCAAAGCGGATTTTGCACAAACCGCAGTGAATGATTTCCACACCGAAGTGACCGATGTGATCGGCGGTATGTTTTATAACGATCAAAGCGAAGAATTATTTGTTAACGTCGCGCCCGATTTTTGGAAATTGAAAGATACCGATGGCGATGGTGCAATGGACACCAAAACCTCGCTCGCCCACGGCTATGGTGTACATATTGGTTTTAGTGGCCACGGGCTTTCCGGCGCGATGCTCGGCCCCGATGGCATGATGTATTACAGCATGGGCGATGTGGGCACCAATATTACCGACAGCACCGGCAAAAAATGGAATTACTCCAATCAGGGCGTGATTGTGCGCAGTGAACCGGACGGCAGTAACTTTGAGGTTTTTGCTGTTGGATTACGCAATATTTATGAATTTTCATTCGACAAATACGGCAATTTTATCAGCGTCGATAACGATGGTGACCACGTTGGCGAATATGAGCGCGTTGTGCATTTGATTGATGGCTCCGACACTGGCTGGCGAATCAATTGGCAACTCGGGAAATACAAAGATCCTAAAAATAATTCCTATAAAGTCTGGATGGACGAGGAATATTACAAACCACAATTTAGAGGCCAAGCCGCGCATGTATTGCCACCGGTTGCGCCCTATCACGCAGGCCCAGCGGGTATGACTTACAACCCGGGCACAGCATTTAGTGATCAGTGGTTGGATCATTTTTTCGTAGTGGAATTTGTCGGTTCAGCCACTCGCGCCGGTGTGAATGCATTTACGCTGAACCCCAAAGGCGCCAGTTTTGAATTGGCGAGCGATAAAAATGTGTTTCGCGGAATACTCGCCACCGGGTTGGATTTTGGCCCTGATGGTGCGCTCTATTTAAGCGATTGGATTGAAGGCTGGGGTTTGAAACAAAAAGGCCGCGTGTGGAAATTGGATACTCCAGAGACCATTGGCAGTGCCGCTCGCATCGAAACCAAAAACTTGCTCGCTAGCGATTTGCGCAAAGAGTCCACTGAAAAACTGGTCGAACTCTTGAGCCATGCCGATATGCGTGTTCGCCAAAAAGCGCAGTTTTCGCTGGTAGAAAATCACCAATTGCAAGCGTTGCAAAATGCGGCTATTTCATCCACCAATCAATTTGCACGTATCCATGCTATTTGGGGCCTGGGTCAGATCCTGCGTAAAAACCAGGCCGAGCGCGCGGTTTTAATAAATTTACTGCAGGACACCGATGGCGAAATTCGCGCACAAGCAGCAAAAGTCATCGGCGATGCGTTCCGCTTCGATGACGCTTTTATAGCGGAAGCCAGCGAAAAATTAATCCCCCTGCTTGCCGATAAAAATCCCCGCGTACAACTTTATGCCGCACAAGCATTGGGGCGCATGCATGCTGAAAAGGCATTTGCACCTTTAGTCGCGATGGTGGAGGCCAATAATGAGCAGGATGTTTACTTGCGCCATGCAGGCGCTATCGCCTTGGCTCGCATTGGCAACCAGGATGCGTTGGCGAAACTCGCGACGCATCCATCTGAAGCAGTACGCATTGCCGCCGTGGTTGCATTAAAACAATTACAAAGCCCTGCCCTCGCTTTATTTTTAAATGATGAAAGTGAATTTGTAGTTACAAATGCGGCGCGTGCAATCGGCGATGATGCGCTGGTGACAGATGCGCTGCCTGCATTGGCGAAACTCATCGAACAACCGCGCTTTACCAACGAGCCATTACTGCGCCGCGCAATTAATGCGAACGTCTATGCCGGCGGCGATACGGCAGAAAATGCCAGGCGCTTAATTCAATTTGCCCAGCAAAAAGCTATCCCGGGCACATTGCGTGCTGAGGCAATACAAGCGGTGTCCGTATGGCCAAGTTTATCCAATTACGATCGGGTGACTGGTATGTATCGCGGCCCGCTTGCGCATCCGCAAGCAGAGGCGATCGCAGCAATTGTGAGCGGTTATCCAGCATTGCTCAGCGATAAAGACAAGCACGTGCGCGAAGCAACCGTTCTCGCACTCGGGAAATTAAATATCCAAAACGCCAATGCCAATTTGGTTGAAATGCTGAAAAAAGACAACTCTGCTGCTGTGCGCATTGCAACATTGCACACGCTGAAAAAATTCAATGTAACCAATATTGGCGATCTGGTTTTTGTAGCACTCAAAGATAAAAACCAAGCGGTGCGCATGGCGGCACTTGCGTTGGTGCCGGAATTAGACCTGCCCGTGAAC
>DATIGS010000203.1:0-5801 GCA_035481425.1 Cellvibrio sp.
AGCCCCGGATTTTCCAGGCGAATTAGTGTGCGGTTTTTCAAATTGGCTTTCGCCATCACATCTTTCACCGTAGGATCATTGAGGAAGTATTCATTGAAGCTGCCATCCTCAATGGCGATGCGCAGGCCGCGCTCTATATCCGCGGCCAATTTGGTGTTGGATTTATTCACGAAAAAGTAAAAAGGGTTGGTATAGGACAGCAACAGGTTTTGCTCTACGTCCAGTGCCAGTTTTGGATAGCGCTGCATTTCCGACCAGGGCTCATGGGCACCGCGTGGGAAGGCGTCAAAGCGGCCGCCATCGAGCATGTAAAACAGCCCTTCGTACTTCAATACCTTCACGACATTGAGACCATTTGCAGTCAACACATTGGTATCTGCCCAAAAACGCCCTTGGCCAAGGGAGACCCGTTTCAAATCCTCCAGGTTTTCAATTCCATCAAACTTGTTCTGGGTGCCGGTTTTTATCATCAATACCCGGTAACCCAAAAGGCCGCGATAGATACAGATGCGGATCGGCTGCAAGCGCTCTTCAAGATCATTGGTGGTCGCATACCAAACCACATCCAACTTTTTATCAATCAGCATGCTTACCATGCGCTCTTCGCTGGTATTGGGGATGCTCTCGTTTAACTCATAACTGCCAGGCACTTTACTGAGCGCGAGGCGTAAAAGTCCTTTGGCGTAAATTTCGATGCTGTTGTTGCCCTGAACCACGCGCAGGCTTTCAGCCTGCACTTGCCATGGCATTAGCAGGGTGCAGGCAAGAAAAGACAAAAATAAGCTGCGCAGGCGGGCGAGGAAAGAAAGGATGTTCATGGTCTCCCCAATACTAGTATGCAATTAACTTACTTTAGTTGATTTAGGCGCAATTGCATGGGTATTTTAATATCAATAAGTGATAAAAAATTCTAGCTTGTATCGGCCTTGGGGCAAGAAAAAACCACTGCACCTGTTGAGGTTCCGTAAGGAGTGGTGCAGTGGTGAAAGCGATCCTGCATCCGCGTCGGGTGTGGCTGACAACCGGGCGGAATGAGGATGGTTGGAAGCAGGTGCGCAGGCGGATGGCAAAACAACTGCTGGGGAGGAGTTATCCTGTTATCCGCGCAGCGCACCTAAACACGTACAAACCGCCGAGTGGTAATTCGGCTGTTTGTGTATTTGTTAATGGCTGTGTGGGCAACCATTAACTGCACCGGCCAGTGTGGGCGAGCCAGTGCACACAGCAACCGCTGCTGCCTAGTTGTCCTTGTCCGTGGTGGCGGCGGTTGTGCTGTTCAGGGTTGCAGGCTTTTCGTAGGTGAAAGGCTGCAGGAGTTCATCGGGCTTGCCTTTGCAGGCCTTGGCCAAAAGTTCGCGGCGTTGGGCCAGCAAAATACCAATGGCTTCGCTGTATTTTTCATCGATACCGGGAATATTGTCTTCAATCAACTGGGTGATGTTGGCGGCCAGTTCCAGATACTTATCGTGTTCCTCTGCGACTTTTCTATCTTCAAACATACTGCCATCCCGATCACATAACCAAACGGCGACTACTGCCATTGTGTAAATCCTCGAAAGTGTTGTTACTGTTTTTATATACAGTAATGTGCGGGGGCGGGAATGTCAACCTGTGCACCGGTTTTTGGCGCTGGGGCCAAAGTCCGGTACAAAGATTTGAGGTAATAGGGGCGGAAGCGGCGGGAAATTATTGGGCGGTTTTGAGTGTGCCTTTGTAGCGCAGTGCGCGGTAATCCAGTTTGGTGAGGGTGTACTTGTATTTGGCGAAGTGAACCAGCGCGTCGCGAGTGACGCGAAATTTGAACACCAGGTTCAACGGGTTTAATTGCCATTTCCGTTCGCGGCTGTGCAGTTCTGTCAGAACATCCGCCAAAAGGCTGCCGTCCAGCGCGCGAGCTTCGCGCACAATCTGTAACAAGGTCAGGATTTGCAGCCCTTTGAAGTGCGCATTTTGGTTGGGGGTGGAGACAAAATTACCGCTGTTTTCAACGCCGTATAACCACCATAAGTACACGCCGGTCTCAAACTTTTTGCCGGTTGAACTCGTTTGGCGCAGCCGGTATTCATAGACAGTGTCGGTGATAAACACCAATTTTTTTGCGCGCGCAAAAGCTTCGGCGCAGAACAGAATATCTTCTGCCATCAATACGCCGGGGGTGAAGAGAACGCCATCGAACAGGGCGCGGCGAAACAGTTTGCCCCAAGGGTGGCCACGCGTGTCCTTGTGTTCAAAATAGGTCGATAAAATTGCATCGTCTACATAGATTTTTGTCGCATCTACATTGTAGTCAGGTGCAAAAGAGCGCTGCTCATTAAAGACAATGTTGTTGCCCTTCACTATATCGGCTTGGTGGGTAATGGCGGCATTGTACAAATGTTGCAACGCATCTTTCGGCATCAAATCGTCGGGGTCAAAGAAGGCAAAGTATTCGCCAGTGGCGGCGGCAAGCCCGGTATTGCGCGCGACAGCGACGCCCTGGTTTTTGGGGAGGGCGATCAGTCTTGCCAGATGCGGATGGGCGGCGACGAAATCCTCGCACAACTGTTTGCTGTTATCCGGTGAGCAATCATCCACCAGGATGACTTCAAAGGTGCCGTTGAATTCTTGTTTGGCCAGGGAATCAAGCGATTCGACAATATAATCGGCCACGTTATAGACGGGCACAATGATGGATATGGCGGGTAGTGCATCGGCCTTAATATTCATTTTTCCTCCTAGGAAACGCGTAGGTTCAAATCGCGCCAAATTTGAAGCAGGTAGCGTGCCACTGGCCGCTAAAGATTCACCCCTGCTCCGAGTACGTAACTACTGTCTTTGATGCTACCAAATGAGTAGCGGGTTTTGTTGTAGTCGTATTTAAATGAGACGTGCAGATGGTGGGTGATGTAGATCCGCAGGCCAAGATTGCTGTTGAGAATGTAATCGAGGTTATGGATGTTCATGTGGGACAGTTCTATATCAGAAAATGTTTCCAATTTGTCATCGAACCAGAACTGTTGGTAATCCAGATTGGCCGATATGGCATTCAACTCCAGTTTCACAGGGGAGGCGGTTAGCCAAAAGCGACGGTAGGCAACGATAAGGTCCAGCTTGTCCCGGTTTTCTCCCCAGAGCCGATAACCCGGTCCGGTGCCTGCATAGGTGTAGTAGTGTTGGAGTGTTGTGCCCTCCGCGCGATAGGAGGTGTCGGTGCGCAGCAGCCAGTGTTCATTGAACAGATAATCCAGGCTGTAGCTGTATTCCTCTGTATCTTCGCTCAGGCGATGATTTTCCTTGTCGCGCTTTGCTTCGGCGTTTAATTCATGGCGCCAGGTGTCCGAGTCCAAATGCAGCTCGCCGTTGATGTGGAAGTTTTCCTTGCGGTCGTGGTCGTTATCGACATCCAGCGTCGTCTCCAGCAGCGCTGACGTTTTCCAGCGGCCCTGATCCGGCACCAGTTTCAGATCGTTAATTGCAACCTGTTTGCCATCAATTTTGACCTGGCCTTTGGTATCGCTTTCCTGAATTTGGGCGGTGTGTGGTTTTAAGTTGATTTGTAGCCGATGGGCGCTGTCGGTGGTGAAGCTGCGGATGGCGCTGGTGTCGAGCGACAGGGTGGCGGCATAGCTGGTTTTTATCTTGAGGGTGGCGCCGGAGATTTCTGTGATTTCACCGCTGATGCGATCGCCATTGGTGAGCCAGACGGTATCGCCAAAACAGGGGCTGCCCATTAGCCCCAGCACCATAAATATAGGCGAGGCGATTAACCCTATAGGCTTTTTCATCCGCGGAAACCGCCTCCGGTTAGTTGGCCTTGGTGCACACTAACTCGGGCGCGCCATAGCCCCAGGTCACTCGCGCTTCGCCCTGGTGCTCCCAAAAACTTTCATTGCGTCCCTCATATTTGCTGCCACTGGCGGCGGGTACTTGATACATAAGCGAGGTGGTATTGCCGCGCGCCGCAATCAGGGTTGGCGTGTCGCTGTCATAGAAGGTGACGACCAAAGTATCGGCAGCAGAGCTGCCGCAGCGGAAACGGAATGGGCCCTTGGCGCTGACCAGCTGGTAGCTCGCTTGTAATTCGGCGATGCGGCGTTCGTATTCGGTTTTTACACAGGTGAATTTATCGTCCTTCTTCCAGCATTCATTGCGGCCCTTGATCCAGCCTCGCTGTTCCGCCTGCAACGTTGGAATGCCTTTGGCGGGCGCTTTCGCTCCAGCTGCCCGATAAACGCCGGCGAGGTTTTGGTCCAGTTGTGCGAGGAGCGGGTCCTGGCAGATAAGGCGTTCAATACTGCCCTCGGCGGTGGTACTGCAATCAAAGGTCGGTGTGCTGACAGGGGCTGGGCGCGGCTGGGAGTAATCGATGGTGTGATCGCAGCTGCCGTTGGTTTCGCAGTCATTGATGCCATTGTGGTCGGCGTCCCAGCTGGGATGCATTTTGGTGCCCGGCGCATAACTGGGTGCAGAAGGTACGGCCGATATGGGTTTAGTGGTGCATGCGATCAGTGACATGCCCAAAATGGGCGCAATAAACAAAAACGAAGCTATGCGCATGCGGTTCTCCTTAAGATTAATTCGAGGTTTTCGGCGCTCGGTTGCCACAACCGGGGCGGCTTTGGCCGGGTGTTGTGCCCGAGTATATCAGCCGTGGATAATGCCACATCTTTTTCCAGCGCAGGATTTGCCGTGTCTGATACCGAGTTGCCTACCAATCCCTCCAGTCCCCCAAGCCCGACGCCGGAAAAGCCTGCCAAACCCAAGAGCCTGCTGCGTTCCAGTTTACTGACTGGTTCCATGACCATGGCCTCGCGCGTGCTGGGCTTGGTGCGCGATATTGTGCTGGCCAGCGTATTGGGTGCAGGCGGGGCGATGGACGCCTTTGCGATCGCGCAGAAGGTCCCCAATTTCTTTCGTCGCCTGTTTGCCGAGGGTGCATTTTCCCAGGCTTTTATCCCGGTGTTGTCCGAGTATCGCGAGAAGGGCACTCATGCCGCGGTAAAAGAACTGGTCGATAAAGTGGCCGGTTGCCTCGGTTCGATCCTGTTGTTGTTTACCGTGATTGGCGTAGTGGGGGCGGTTGGTTTTGCCTATCTCTTTGGTTATGGCTATGCCGATGAACCGGAAAAGTTTTCGCTGCTAACCGATTTGGTGCGCATTACTTTCCCCTATCTAATGCTGATATCGCTCACCGGGTTTGCCGGTGCAATTTTAAATAGCTACGACCGCTTTGCGATTCCGGCGGTGACGCCGGTGTTTCTCAATGTCTTTATGATCGCTGCCGCTTTGCTGGTGGCTGATTTTTTCCCCAATCCTGCTTACGCATTGGCGTGGAGTATTGTCGCCGCGGGTGTCTTTTCGCTGATGTTCCAATTGCCGTTTTTACGCCAGATCCACCTGTTGCCATCGCCCAAGCTGGATTGGTCGCACCCCGGCGTCAAGCGCATTCTGGTGCTGATGACGCCAGCGCTTTTCGGGGTTTCGGTGAGCCAGCTTAACCTGCTGCTGGATTCGGTGATCGCCACCATGTTGGGCGATGGTGCGGTGAGCTGGCTGTTTTACTCCGACCGTTTGGTGGAATTGCCATTGGGCGTGTTCGGCGTAGCAATTGCGACGGTGATTATGCCGGGACTGTCGCGCTTGAGTGCGGCCCAGTCGGGCGAGAAGTTCAGCCAAATGCTCGATTGGGCGATACGTTTTGTCGTGCTGATCGCATTGCCAGCGACGCTCGCGCTGGTGATTCTGGCGGAGCCGATCCTCTATACGCTTTTCTACCATGGCGAAATGAAGCTGCACGATATCTTGATGTCGTCCTACAGCCT
>DATIGS010000204.1:0-23532 GCA_035481425.1 Cellvibrio sp.
GCAGCTCTTTATTAAAACCGTTCATGATCGACATGACCAAAATTAACAGCGCGACGCCAATCACTAAACCGGCGGTCGATAACCGCGAAATAAACGAAACCAGATGGTTCTTGCCGCGCGAGATACCGTAGCGAGTCCCCACCAAAAAAATATAGCGGCTAAACATTAATTAGCCTCCGCTAACCAAAGGGCCGTTAACCAAAGAGCCGTTAACCAAAGCCCCGTCAATCAAAGCGCCATCAACCAGCGTGAGCGTGCGGTCCATACGGGCAGCCAGACGTGGATCATGAGTGACCACCACAAAACTGGTACCAATCGATTGGTTTAATTCCAGCATAAGTGCCTGGATGGCATCGGCGGCATGGCTATCAAGATTGCCGGTGGGTTCATCCATCAATACACAGGCGGGATTGGTAACCAATGCACGAGCGATCGCAACGCGTTGGCGCTCGCCACCGGAAAGCTCTGAAGGCTTATGATCTACACGTTTTGCCAAACCGACACGGGCAAGTAACTCCAACGCTCGCGCTTTAGCAATTGTTTGCGCTTGCCGGCCAATCAACAAAGGCATTGCAACATTTTCCAGCGCGGTAAATTCAGGCAGTAAATGATGGAACTGATAAACAAAACCCAAACTGCGATTGCGCAGACGGCCACGTGCATCAGCACTCAGGCGCGATAATTTTTCACCTGCCACTATGACATCGCCGCTGTCAGGCACATCCAAACCACCGAGAATATTTAGCAGCGTCGATTTACCCGAACCGGATGCACCGACAATCGCAACACGTTCACGCGCATTGATCCGGAAATCCACGTTGCGCAACACATCTACCGCAAGTGCACCCTGGCGGTAACTTTTGCTCACTTGCTGGCAAATTAAAACAGGAGCGGAATCATTCATAACACGAGGCCTGTAATGCAAACACAAGGATGCAGGAAAAATTATTCATAGCGCAGCGCTTCCGCCGGCTCAATTTGTGAGGCGCGATAGGCAGGATAAAGCGTGGCGATAAAACTTAATAACAATGCGACGCCACAAACAAACACCACATCCTGCCAGAGTAAAACCGAGGGCAACTGGCTGATGTAGTAAGCTTCCGGATCGAACACTTGCACGCCCACCAATGATTCAACTGCATTCATAATCGGCGTCAAGGTTAACGCGATAATGCAACCAATCACCGTGCCGATAAAGGTTCCGAAAAAACCGATTGCACTCCCCTGCACAATAAAAATCCCCATGACCTGCCGCGCGCTTACGCCCATGGTGCGCAGCACCGCAATATCCGAGCGCTTATCGGCGACCATCAATACCAGGCTGGACACAATATTAAAGGCGGCTACGGCAATAATAATCAGCAACAGCGAACCCACTACGATTTTTTCCATCTTCACTGCCTGGAATAAACTGCCCTGGGTTTGGCTCCAATCTTTTACGCGATAGCCATCGCCTAATTGCGTGCGCAGATCACCCATTACCTGCGCCGCATCAAACATATTTGTGGTTTTGACATGCAGGCCTTGCACACCGGGTTTGCGCAAAAACTTTTGCGCATCCTGCACATGAATCAGTGCCAGAGTGCTATCAATTTGCGCACCCACTTCGAAAATACCGACCAGCGTGAAGCTGCGCGAACGGGTAAAAGCGCCCATCGGAGTAATATTGATTTCGGGCGAGGTAATACGAATTTTATCGCCCGGTGCCAGCATCAATCGGCTCGCCAATAAGCGCCCCATAACGATTCCATATTCGCCCGGCTGCAACTGCGCGATTGAGCCGAGCAACATGCGCTGCTCGACGACCGACACCCGAGCTTCCGCTTCGGGCAGGATTCCCTGTAGCTCTATCGCTTCTACCCCGCCGGCATAACCCACCATGGCAGTGCTGGCAATGTAAGGCGCTGAGGCGACAACGTGCGGATGCTGGTTGACCTGTGTCGATAAGGATTGCCAATCCTTCAGGGCGGGAAGCTGGTCGATGAAACCATGTGGGATCACGCTGAGGATGCGCTCTTTCATTTCGCGGTCGAAACCATTCATCACCGACAACACGATAATGAGAGCCATCACTCCCAGAGCCATACCCACCAGGGAAAAAGCGCTAATGAAGGAGATAAACTGGTTGCGGCGCTTGGCGCGTGTATAACGCAAGCCTATATAGAGGGGGATGTTTTTTAGCATGGGCGCATTAAACCCAATTGGTCTCATTTGCTCAAGCAAAACCGCTGGCCAAACCGATAAAGCCGCGCCATCCGGTAGCAGCTTGTGCTATGTTTACTGCATCACAAAAATAGGAAGATTCAGTCCATGAGCGAACGCCGCAGCTATTTTCGCATCGATGAAAGTATCGCTATCGAATTCAAAGAAGTTGACGAGATCACCGCGAACACCGCAGCGCCCGAGCTGCAATTCCCGAATACTGCCTCGCTCAAGTTATTTGCCGAATTGCGCAAGATCGACAATGACAATGCCCATCTGTTTCACCAGATTAAAGACACCAGCCGCGCCTTGGGCGAATACTTGCACAACCTGAACCGCAAGATAGACATTATTAGCCAGCAACTGATGGCCGACTCAAAACCCTTGCCCCCCTCAAAAACCATCAAACAAGTGAACCTGAGCGAAGGTGGGATCGCCTTTGGCAGTTCAAGAGCAGTGGCGGCGAATTCCCACATTGCCCTGCGCCTGATTTTTTTACCGAGCAATGCCGGTTTGGTCCTGTTCGCCAAAATCATTCGTTGTGAACCCAGCAACACTGGCGAATACCAGATTGCGGCAAAATTCTACCGCGTGACCGAGGCGCACCAACAACTGATTGGCCAGCAAATCATGCGCGCGCAAATGGCCGAGCGCCGTAAAAGCCAGCATTACTTGCAGTAGTGCTGATCAGGTTCAAACGATTAGCGAACAGACATCATGCAACAGATACTTTTTCGATTATCCCTCACCCTGCTCTTGGGCCTTATCCTTCCCGCACATTTAGCAATGGCTGAAGACATCCGCATCCCTATCGGCGAGCAAGGAAAAGACCAGGCAAACATTGATATGCCCACCAAAGGGATGAGTAAAGAGCGGGTAAAAAGTCTGTTTGGGGAACCGCTGGAAGATGTTCCGGCCAAAGGCCAGCCACCTATCTCGCGGTGGAAGTATCAGGAGTTTACGGTTTACTTTGATAGCAATACCGTCATCCATTGCGTGCGCAACTTTCATCCCACACAAAATTCGGCTGTCCAGGCAAAAACTGACTAAGGCTGCAGAAACGATCGTGCTTCAGCTCTCTCCACGCAATGCGATGGAATCCCAACTTGCACGGATGATGCGCTCAAGCATCGCATCATCCACCGTCACAAACCCTTGTATCGACTTGCGTGCGATTTCGAAATAGGGTTCGAATGCCAGTGAAAATAAAATCTCATCGGGGAAATCCTTTAACTCCCGCTGTTCGCGCCCGCGCAGGAAAAATGTAAACAAGGGTTCCAGCACGACTTTCGCGTCTTCGTGTCGACTGCGCAATATTTCCAAAGGGAGATGATCGAACTGGCCTTTGCTCAAAATAATGGCCGGCTGCTGTTGGAAAAGCCCCCAAAATTTTCGGCACATGTCATGAAATTGTTGGAACAGGGAAACCTGTTGATCTGCCATCAAAAAGACTTCCCTCCCCACCGTTTCAATTATTTGGCTGTGCAATTTTTTGATGAGATCCTCGCGGTCATCAAAATACAAATACACCGTTCCCGTAGCGACTCCAGCCTCCTTCGCTACATCGCGAATTGAGAAGCCGTGGAAACCACGGCTTGCCAACAGCTTTAAGGTAGCGGCGAGGATAATGTCGCACTTATTGGTAGTAGCCAGTTCTTTCATTGCCAAACTTCAACCTATTCTCTGGGACGCTTGGGAAACCAGCGTTGCGCCAACCGAAATACCACAACAAAAAATACCGGCACAAAGAAAATCGCCAATACAGTCGCAGAAAACATTCCACCAAACACACCGGTACCAATCGCATTTTGGCTACCCGAGCCAGCGCCTGTACTTAACACCAACGGTGTTACACCGAGCATAAACGCCAGCGAGGTCATGATGATCGGACGCAAGCGCATGCGCACTGCCTCCAATGTTGCCTCTAATAATCCCATCCCTTCCTCATAAAGTGTCTTGGCGAATTCGACAATCAGAATCGCATTTTTTGCGGCGAGCCCAATTGTCGTTAACAAACCCACCTGAAAGTAAACGTCATTCGACAAACCGCGCCCCATTGCAAACAATACCGCGCCAATAACACCGAGTGGCACAACCAATATCACTGCGAAAGGCACAGACCAACTTTCATAAAGCGCCGCCAAACATAAAAATACAATGAGAATGGAAAGTGCATAGAGCATTGGCGCCTGGCTACCGGACTCACGTTCTTGCAGCGACATACCCGTCCATTGGAAACCAATACCTGCCGGCAGTTTCGCAATAATTTCTTCCACCGCCAGCATTGCATCGCCCGAGCTGATACCCGGTGCGCCCTGCCCGATAATGTTTAACGATGACACACCGTTATAACGCTCAAGGCGTGGCGAACCATAAATCCAGCGGCCCGATGTGAATGCCGAAAACGGCACCATCTCACCTTTGTTGTTGCGCACGTACCAGTTTTTTACATCCTCCGGCAGCATGCGATATTGCGCCTCACCCTGGACAAACACCTTTTTCACGCGCCCCTTATCGATAAAGTCATTCACGTAAGAAGCGGCCCATACGGTAGAGAAAATTGCGTTGATATCACTGAGCGAAACACCAAGAGCCGCGGCCTTTTCCTGATTCACATCCAACTTGAATTGCGGGTTGTCGTCTTGCCCATTGGGGCGCACGCCAACCAAACGTTTATCTTGCGCAGCCATGCCCAGAAATTGGTTGCGCGCCTGCATTAATGCTTCGTGCCCCAAGCCGCCCAGGTCCTGCAACTGCACATTAAAACCGGATGAAGTTCCAAGCTGGGTAATTGCGGGAGGAACAAATGGAAATACCATCGCGTCTTTAATTTTGGAGAATGCGCCCATCGCGCGCCCGGCAATACTTTGCACATGCAGGGATTCATCAGTACGTTCGCTCCAGTCTCTCATTCCCACGAACGCGATAGCATTATTTTGCCCGCGCCCGCTAAAACTGAATCCAATAACGGAAAACACAGAACGCACGGCCTCTTTTTCATTCTCCAAATAATATTTTTCAATTTGATCCATCACCACCATCGAGCGCTCTTTGGTTGCACCCACCGGCAAGGTCATTTGGGTAAACATAATGCCTTGGTCTTCATCGGGCAAAAATGAACTTGGCAAGCGCATAAACAGCACACCAAGCGCGACTACAATCGCGACATAAATAACCATATAACGACCGGTTTTGCCCAGCATATTGCCCACGCCGGATTGGTACTTATTAGTCGCTTTATTAAAGTTGCGATTAAACCAACCGAAAAAACCTTTCTTTTCATAGTGATCCTTATGGACCGGTTTTAACAACGTGGCGCAGAGCGCAGGTGTCAGCGTTAACGCAACAATTACGGACAACACCATCGCCGATACAATGGTGATAGAGAATTGGCGATAGATAATTCCGGTAGAGCCACCGAAAAATGCCATGGGCACAAATACCGCCGAAAGCACCAACGCAATACCAATCAATGCCCCGGTAATTTGTTGCATGGATTTGCGCGTGGCCTCCAAGGGCGACAGCCCCTCTTCCGCCATTACCCGTTCAACGTTTTCCACAACCACAATGGCATCGTCTACCAACAATCCAATCGCCAATACCATCGCGAACATAGTGAGTGTATTGATGGAGTAACCAAACACCGATAGCACCGCGAATGTACCCAACAACACCACCGGCACTGCAATCGTTGGAATCAGCGTTGCGCGGAAATTTTGCAGGAATAGATACATCACCAGGAATACCAATACGATGGCTTCGATGAGTGTATGCACCACCGCTTCAATCGACAGTTTTACGAAAGGTGTTGTGTCATACGGATAAACAACCTCCAATCCTTGCGGAAAGAAACCTTGCAGTTCATCAATGCGTTGGCGCACCGCGTTGGCGGTATCCAATGCGTTGGCGCCCGAGGCCAGCGTAATTGCCAAACCGGTTGCGGGGCGATTGTTGTATTCCGTTTCGAATTGATAATTTTCACCGCCAAGTTCAACGCGCGCGACATCACCCAAACGTATTTGCGATCCGTCCTGATTCACGCGCAATAAAATATTGCGGAATTCTTCAGGCGACGACAACCGGGTTTGCACCACAATACTTGCGTTGATTTGCTGGCCGGGCAGCGCTGGTGTACCACCTAATTCACCAGCGGCAATTTGCGCATTCTGCGCGCGCACCGCTGTGACAACATCAACACTGGTGAGGTTGTAGGTAGCCAATTTGTTAGCGTCCAGCCAAATGCGCATCGCATATTGGGAGCCGAATAACTGGATTTGCCCCACACCATTTACGCGGCTTAATTGATCCTGCACGTTGGCGGCAACATAGTCGGCGATATCGTATTTATCCATAGCGCCGTCGGCAGATACAAAGCCCAATACCATCAAAAAGCCGGCCGAGGATTTGGTCACCCGAATCCCCTGCTGTTGCACTTCTTGCGGCAAGAGCGGCATGGAGGTCTGCAATTTGTTTTGCACTTGCACCTGGGCGATGTCCGGATCAGTACCGGCCAGGAATGTCAGTGTCACATCACCGCGACCACTTGAGTCGCTGGTGGACGACATGTACTGCACCCTATCGATCCCGGTCAGGCCCTGCTCGATAATCTGGATAACTGTATCCTGGACGGTCTGCGCGGAAGCACCGGGATAATTGATCCCGATACTGACGGATGGCGGAGCCACTTCGGGATACTGGGCAATTGGCAATTTAAAAATGGACAGCGCGCCCGCCAACATGATGATGATCGAGATCACCCACGCGAACACCGGGCGATCAATAAAAAATCTCGCCATGATAGTTACTCCCCGGCCTTAACTGCAGTTGCTGCGGGAATCGCTTTTACCGGTGCCCCGGGCCTGACTTTTTGTAGCCCCTCAACAATCACTTGATCGCCCAGCTTCAACCCGTCCAGTACCAACCATAGGTCACCCACCGCACGACCGACGCTAATCTGGCGCACTTCGGCAACACCTTCAGCATTTACTACCATCGCAGTTGCGCTACCTGTGCGGTCGCGGCTGACGCCACGCTGGGGCGCCAATAAGGCATTGGTACGAACGCCCTCCTCTATCTGGGTGCGTACAAACATACCGGGCAATAACAGGCGATCTGGATTGGGGAACTGCGCGCGCAAACTTACCGTGCCGGTAGATTCATTCACACCCACTTCTGCAAATTGCAGTTGCCCTTCGTGCTCATACACGCTGCCATCGCTCAGGACCAAACGCACTTTGGCCGACTCACTGGCGGAAACGGCACCCGATTGCATCTGGCGGCGCACCTGCAATAACTCCTCGGCCGATTGCGACACATCCACATAGATAGGATCCAATTGCAAAATATTGGCGAGTACATCTGCCTGACCGGCATTTACCAATGCACCTTCGGTCACGGATGACTTACCGATCACACCATCAATGGGCGCCAATACACGGGTGTATTTCAGGTTGATTTGCGCAGTGGCTACGGCAGCCTGAGCGGCCGCGATCGCGGCTTTTGCCTGGCTCGAGGTGGCCAGCGCATCGTCGTAATCCTGTTGGCTAATGGATTTCACTTTCACCAGATTCTTGTAGCGGGTTTCACGCGCAATTGCTGCCTCCGCATTTGCTTGAGCGCGTTGCAGTTCGGCTTTGGCACTGCTCAATGCGGCCTCATAAGTAGCTGGGTCTATTTGATATAACGGCGTACCCGCTTTTATCTCAGCCCCTTCATCAAACAAACGCTTCTGGATAATGCCGCTAACTTGCGGACGTACTTCCGCCTTACGGTAAGCAGAGGTACGACCAGGTAGTTCCGCTTTCAAGGGCACATTTGCTGCTTCAAGGGTAATCACCCCGACCTCAACCGGAGCCGGAGCTGCAGCACCCGGGGCGGTTTTTGAATCGCATGCAGATAGCACTAACCCCATGATTCCGAGGGCAACAACTGCCTTGTTACGGGAGATTGAAAACATGGTGAACTCCTTAATACAACGTGGGAAATCAATATTCTGAGAGGGATATATTAAAAAATCGCGGCAATAACATATGAGCCCGCCAAAATGAACACTTGTTCATTTTGGCATGGTAAACCCACCGGGAAGCAAAACCACGCACATTTGCACTAGTTAACGAATGAGGGTAAAGCGTTGAAATATCAGTAAGAAAAATTGGCGCTTCCGGTAAAAAGTAAAAGCGCCAATACAAAAACGGGATAAAGGAAGGTTAGGATTAGTGTAGCAGTTCGTTAAAAACTTCAATCAACCGGTGGATATCAACCGGCTTGGTGAGGTAATCATAAAAACCAGCGTTACGCCCCCGCTCAATGTCATAAGGCATCGCATTGGCCGACAGGCCTATTACAGGGATAGTTTGCGTAGTCGGATCATTTTTCAGCACACTCAGCACATCATAGCCATCCATTCCCGGCAGATTAATATCCAGAATTACCAGGTCAGGTTGCAGGCTCCGCGCCTTGTAAATCCCCAGAAATGCCTCTTCAGCAATATCCAATTCAAGTTGCGGGTAGCGCGTGAAGATTTGCTGTAACAACCGAATATTGGTCGGGTTATCCTCGACATAGAGCACTTTGCAACGACGCTGTACGTTCAAAACAGCTGGGGTGTAATCCTGGCTCGACAGACTGCGCGTAGGTGATTCGGTGTTCCACATAGTGGCCATAGGAAGATCAATCCAAAAGGTTGTCCCTACGCCTTCCGTGCTGGTGAAGTCCAGACGGCCTTGCATCATTTCTACTAATTGCTTGGTAATAACCAAACCAACGCCAGAACCTTCAATCGTCGTATTTTCCGCGTTCAAGCGGTTGAAGGGTTGGAACACCTCGCTTTGCCTTTGCAGGGGAATACCGCGCCCGGTATCACGCACACCAATGCGCAAATGCTGAATCGCTTGTGCCGTGAGGCTTACCTCCACTTCACCACCCACATAGTTGTATTTCACCGCATTGCTGAGCAGGTTTAATAACGCCTGTTTGAAACGGACATGGTCGGCGATGACATAGGTATTGGAAAATTCGGCTTGCGATGATGTCAGGCGGATTCCTTTGGCATCTGCCTGGGGTTGAACCAGAGTAAAACACTCAGTGATCAGGCGCGATACCAATACCGGCTCAAGTGAAACGGTCATGTTGCCCGATTCAATTTTGGCGAGATCCAACACATCATTAATCAGTTGCAATAAATGCTCGCCTGCCTTGCGAATTTCGCGCACGTTATCTATTTGTTGGGGTTTCAGATTGCCATCGTATTCAAATAACTGGGTGTAACCCAAAATGGCATTGAGCGGTGTGCGCAGCTCATGGCTCATGCTCGATAAGAATTCAGATTTGGCGCGGTTCGCTTTTTCGGCCTGCTCTTTCGCTTGGATAACGCGCTCTTCTGCGCGCTTTACTTCGGTGATGTCCATGTTGGTGCCGGACATCATGATCGGCTGGCCTTTTTCATTAAATACCGCGCGACCACGACCACGCACCCAGCGCACATCGCCTTGCGTACTGATCAGGCGATATTCCACATCAAAAGGGGCGCGCCCAGCCATATGTTCAACCAGGGCATTATCGAATTTGATCAGGTCTTGCGGATAAATATGTTTGCGCCAAATTTTTAACCGGTCTTCACCTTCGGTAAGTACATCATCCAAATCGTTGTAGCCTAATAATTCCCAACAGCGATGTGAGAAGTGGAATCCACCTCGGTCGGCATACCACTCCCAGATGCCGTCACTGGATGCCTGGATAATCCGGACCTGGCGCGCCTCACTTTCACGCAGTGCCGCTTCCACTTTTTTGATCTCGGTAATATCAAAATTCACGCCGGACATAATGGTCGCGCGACCATGTTCATCGCGCAGCGAATCAGCGCGGACTTGCGTCCAAATATAATCACCTTTTTTTGTTTGGATGCGATAAGACACATCAAGCGGTTTGCCGGTACGCAGGTGCGCGCGCGCCGCTTCAATGGCAAATTCACGATCATCCGGATGAATGTAAACCAGAACCTTTGATGCATCGCTGATGGTCTCTGCATCTTCAGGGCCATACCCAAGCCGCATCCAAAATCCACCCGACCACTCAACATGCTGGGTCTGTAAATCCCACTCCCAAAAGCCATAACCACTGCCAGCAAAAATGCGTTGGAAACGCCCCACAGTAGCGCGCAATAACTCCAGGTCATCACTTAATTGCAGGGCAGGACTAAAGCTGATGTGTTCGATCATAAGACGTGATTAATGAATGTAATGAAATGCGTTTGACGATACGCGAGATATTGCGATTGCACAAATCTCACTCCCCAAAAACAACAACAGCGCCTGAGGCGCTGTTGAAAGTGTAAATGACCAAACCGGGTAATCAAGGAGCCTCGTTGCCTTCAGCACCTTCGACTTCTTTTGGTTTCGGCATCAAATCTTCTTTGGTAATGCCCAATGCGGCAGTGATATTGGAACACACATAAACCGAAGAATAAGTACCCGCGACAATACCGATAATCAGCGCAAGCGCAAAGCCTTGCAAAGTTTCACCGGCAATAAAGTACAAGCAGAACAATACAATAAATACCGACATCGAGGTCATAATGGTACGACCCAGGGTTTGGGTAATAGAAATGTTGATAACTTCGTGCGGATGCATTTTACGCAGTATGCGAAAGTTTTCCCGGATGCGGTCATACACAACAATCGTGTCGTTTATCGAGTAACCAATCAGCGCCAGGATCGCCGCTAGTACGGTCAAATCGAAATCCCACTGGAAGATCGCAAAAAAGCCGATGGTGACAATCACGTCGTGGATCAAACCAACGATCGCACCTACCGAGAATTTCCACTGGAATTGCACAGCAACATACAAAAAGACCAGTGCAAAGGCGACCAACATACCCAATCCACCCTGGTCACGCAGCTCGTCTCCAATTTGCGGACCGACAAACTCGCTGCTGCGTAGTTGGATGTCACTACCAGTTGCCTTTTCAATATCAGCAATCAAGCGCTGTAAGTACACAATATCGATAGAGTTTTCCACCAATACGACAGTTTTACCTTCGCGAGTTTGATATTCAGTACGACCGTATTCATCTGCAGGAAACACGTTCTTTTGCTGCAAGTTTTCAGCGGTAACATTAGCCAATACCAAAGCGTCCGCAAACCCCTCCATCTCGCGCGATGGACGCTCCAGCGCTTCAAATGCGGCACCTGATCCCAAAGCCGCGATTTGGACGCCCAGTTTTTCTTGAGCCTTTACTTTCATTTGATCCTGGGTGCGGATCATCACTTCCTGCTCAGAGCCAAACAGAACCGCCACCGGGCTTGTTAATTCTTCCTCTTCCAGCACGGTACGAATTTGATTTAGATCTGCAGGCTTATCAAACAACAACTCCAACTGGGTACCGCCAGTAAAATCCAAACCCAGTTTGAGACCATTGATCGCCAATGCGCCGATAGAAATAATGATAAAGATGACGGATAAGGCCGAGGTGTAGTGCCTCATCCCCATGAAATCAATAATGCGTGGTTCCTTAGTCATAGCAGCGAGCCCTTAAATCGAAATTTTCTGTAAGTTTTTACGACGGCCATATACAAGGTTGGCTAGCGCACGGCTGCAGCTCACCGATGCATACATGGTGGTAATAATCCCCACAATCAAAGTAACCGCGAAGCCTTTAATTGGACCAGTACCGATCGCAAACAGAATAATCCCCACAATCAACGTGGTCAGGTTGGCATCAAGAATTGTGACAAACGCGCGTTCGTAACCGGCATAGATAGCCTGCTGTGGCGAGGCACCGTTTTTCAGTTCTTCGCGAATACGCGAATGAATAAGCACGTTGGCATCCACCGCCATACCGATGGTCAATACGATACCTGCAATCCCCGGTAAGGTCAGGGTGGCGCCGAACATAGACAGCATGGTGATCATCAACAGCAAGTTCACACCCAACGCGATATTGGCAAACACACCGAACATGCGATACGACACCAACATAAACAGCACTACCAAACCAAAGCCCCACAAGGTCGCATCTACACCATTTTTGATGTTTTCAGCTCCCAATGATGGGCCTATCGTACGCTCCTCGACAAAATGCATAGGCGCTGCCAGGGCACCTGCACGCAGCAATAGCGCCAATTCTGATGCTTCTGCCGGGCTATCCAAGCCGGTAATACGGAACTGCACACCCAGTGCACTTTGGATTGTTGCCAGGCTAATCACTTTGCGCTCAACGTATTGGGTCATTTTTTCAACATCTTGACCCTCAGCGTTCTTCACCATCTGGGTGCGGGTTTTGTATTCGATGAACAGGATACCCATTTGCCGCCCCACGTTATTGCGGGTTACGCGGTGCATATGGGTACCTCCCAGGCTATCCAGGGTGATATTTACTTGTGGCTGGTTGGTTTCCGGATCAAAACTACTTGTCGCATTTGATACGCGGTCGCCAGTTACTATGACTTGACGTTCCAACGCAGCATTACCACGCTGCATTTGCATCAGCTCATCTTTGTAAGGAAATTCTTCTTTATTCGACACCAGTGTGTCTGGCGATGCACCTAAACGGAACTCCAGGTTTGCAGTTTTACCAATCACGCGCTTGGCTTCAGCCGGATCCTGGATACCCGCCAATTGCACGATAATCCGGTTGCGACCCTGACGCTGAACCATGGGCTCAGACACACCCAATTCATTAACACGATTGCGCAAAGTCACGAGGTTTTGGCTCAGTGCATAATCTTCAATTTCGCGCACACCAGCTTCGGTAAAATCAGCAGTAAATACGAATTCACCGGCAGTTTGGCTATCTGGCGTGGCAAATAATAAGGTGGGGAAATCACCGCGCAGCGTACTTATTGCTTCGTCACGAGCTTCAGCGGTGCGGAAGCGCCCGACGATCTGATTGTCTTTTTGCGCAACGATCGATGCATAACGCACTTTGGATTTGCGCAGCTTATCTTTCATATCATCGGCATTGATTTCCTGACGCTTGGCAACTGCCGATGCGGTATCAACTTCCAGCAGGAAGTGCACACCGCCAGCCAAATCCAAGCCCAGTTTTAACGGCGCCGCACCAATGGACTGCAACCAGCCAGGTGTTGTCGAGGCACTGTTCAATGCGACAACATAACCATCGCCCAATGCTTTTTGCACTATTTTGCGAGCCACCATTTGTTGCTCTGCATTTTTAATGCGCAACATGGCGGTTTTGGCAGTTACTTCACCACCGAAGGCTTCAATATTGGCCTCCTTCAACGCGGCTTCCATTTTGGCCAATACCGGGGCATCAATTACTTTTGCACTGGAATCTCCAGAAACCTGAATTGCAGCATCGGGTGCGTATAAATTGGGGATCGAATACACAATGCCAATCACTGTAAAAAACAGTAGCAACAGGTATTTCCACAAGGGATAGCGGTTTAACATAAAAATTTCCCAACAGGTCTACGGCAAGTTGCAGATACCGGTAATAGGCTCCCCCCATTACGCTTATCTACTTCACCTTATTATTACAAGCACACAGCCGATGCACTGGCCGCGGTATGGTCAAGGGCGCCGGATTATACCCTTTAATTGGCACACAACAACGGCATGGCACTCATTGTGGAGGCGCAGGTGGTACTTCCAAGCCTTGGCGACCATAAAAATCGGCCAAAAACTCATCAAAAGTATTATCACTCAGGGCCTTACGCATATCAGCCATGATGCGCTGGTAGTAGCGCAAGTTATGGATGGTATTCAACTGGGCTCCCAACATTTCATTGCATTTATCCAGGTGGTGCAGATAGGAACGCGAGAAATTTTTGCAGGTGTAGCAATCGCATTGTGGATCAAGGGGCCCGGTATCTTCGCGATATTTTGCATTGCGCAGCTTGACCACACCTTCGCTGGTGAACAAATGGCCGTTGCGCGCATTGCGGGTCGGCATTACGCAGTCAAACATATCTACACCGCGTCGTACTCCTTCCACTAAATCTTCTGGTTTTCCCACACCCATTAAATAGCGCGGTTTGTATTTCGGCATTTGCGGAGTAAGGCTTTCGAGGATGCGCAGCATATCCTCTTTAGGCTCGCCAACAGATAAACCACCAATCGCATAACCATCAAAACCGATTTCAACCAATCCAGTCAGGGATTCCGTGCGCAGGTTTTCATACATACCGCCCTGCACTATCCCAAATAATGCCGAGGGATTATCGCCATGGGCAACTTTGGAGCGCTTGGCCCAACGCAGGGACAACTCCATTGAATCACGCGCTTCATGGATGCTCGCCGGATAAGGCGTACACTCGTCAAAAATCATGACTATGTCGGACCCCAGATCGCGCTGCACTTGCATCGATTCTTCAGGCCCCATAAAGACCTTGCTGCCATTAATCGGCGACTTGAAGGTCACGCCGTCTTCGGTAATTTTGCGCAACTTGCCCAGGCTGAACACCTGAAAGCCGCCGGAATCAGTGAGGATTGGGCCTTTCCACTGCATAAAATCATGCAAGTCGCCATGAGCCTTGATCACTTCAGTACCCGGGCGCAGCATCAAATGAAAGGTGTTGCCAAGAATGATATGCGCTCCAATATCCTCTACATCGCGCGGAGTCATACCCTTCACCGTACCGTAGGTTCCTACTGGCATAAATGCCGGAGTCTCGACTGTGCCGCGCGGAAACTTCAAACGGCCGCGACGCGCCCTGCCCGTCTGGCTATCTAATTCAAATTCCATAAAACATTGGTTAGTCACGATCGTCTCTCTGGTTTTTTGGCAGGAAAGTTAAGGAGGAACAGTTGTAGGTTTAACCCACTGGTTGTTGGGCAGCAGCAGGGTTGCGAGTGATGAACATGGCATCACCATAACTGAAAAAACGGTATTGCCCGGCAACAGCTTCTTTATAGGCAGCCATGGTAAAACCATAACCGGCAAAAGCAGACACCAGCATAATCAGTGTTGATTCCGGCAAATGGAAATTGGTCACCAGTGCATCCACCACCTGAAACTCATAACCTGGATAGATAAAGATACTGGTCTCACCCTGATAGGGATGGATTGAGCCTTTTTGCGTTTCATCGATATAACCCTGCGCGGCAGATTCCAGACTGCGCACGCTGGTGGTACCTACTGCGATCACACGCTTGCCCGCCGCCTTGGTCGCACGCACCAGTTCACACACTTCGAGCGATACGTCCATCACCTCCGAATGCATCTGGTGCTCGGCGATATTATCGACACGCATGTTCTGGAATGTTCCTGCCCCCACATGCAAGGTCACAAATGCAGTCTGGACACCTTTCTCACGCAACTGCTCCAGCATCAATTCATCAAAATGCAGGCCAGCGGTGGGCGCCGCCACAGCGCCCTGCTCTTTGCTATAAACGGTTTGGTAGCGCTCGCGGTCGGCGGCAACATCCTCCCTGTCTATATAAGGAGGTAATGGCATATGACCAATACGGTCGAGAACTACTAATGCGGAGTCTTCGCCAAGAAATTCCCACTCGAACAAGGCATCGTGCCGGGCAACCAATTGTATTTGGGAGCCATCTTGCAGGATCACCCGTGAACCTACTTTAGGCGCCTTACTGGCGCGGGTATGGGCGAGCACACGGCGGTTATCCAGCACGCGTTCTACCAGGATCTCCACTTGCCCACCGGAGGTCTTTTGACCGAACAGACGCGCCGGAATCACACGAGTATTGTTAAATACCATTAAGTCGCCGGGCTCTACCAGATTGAGTAGATCGGGGAATTGCCCATGGGTAAGCTGCCCGTTTAACCCATCCAATTGCAATAAACGACTCCCTCGCCGCTCGGAAGCAGGTGTGCGGGCAATAAGGGAATCGGGCAAATCGTAAGAAAAATCCTGGCGGCGCATAACAATCAAACAGCTTTAATGGGATTGGCGTGGAAAAGGTCGGCAGGGTAACCCAATTTAGGGCTGTTGCAAAATCAGAGTCACTTGTCGCGTCGGAAAATAAACTGCTTTTTAATCAAGTTGATTAGTAAATGAATCAATTGGATTAGCAAATGAAAGGTTTATGAAGTTTTCTTAATTAGTGTTTGACAGGCAGGCGCAAATCATTAAAATGCGCACCAATCGCCAGTGTGGCGGAATTGGTAGACGCACCGGATTCAAAATCCGGCGCCCTTAAAGCGTGTCGGTTCGAGTCCGACCACTGGCACCAAATCCGAAAAGGGCTTACAGCAATGTAAGCCCTTTTTTATTGGGTCAATTTATCGCTATAAATCCCTACACAACCGCCCCTGACCCCTGATCAGATCAAATTGTCCAGTCGCCAGCCCTTGTTTACGAACTCACGCTATTCGTTTCGAGCGCATATCCAGCTGCGCTTGTGAATTTTTACAGCTAAAAAAGAAATGAAAATAATTGGAAATTAATTTTAAAACTTTCTTTTACCGACACATTTGAAGAAAGCTAATTATTAAGGAATCCACATGGCGCCTCGAGCTTTTGCGCCTGAAACATAAAGCGCATATCATACCCACTCCAGCGCCCCAACCTCTTGTCACATATCGCATGAATCAACGCAGCCAAACCCAAGCCATTATGTTTGCCGATGTTTCCGGCAGTTCGGTGCTCTATAAGCGGGTGGGAAATGAAGAAGCCAAAGCAACTATTGATGATGCCGTACAATTTATGACGGCACTGACAATAGTTCATGACGGCACCCTGGTGAAAACCATTGGTGATGAAATCATGGCGCGCTTTAATTTAGTTAGCCAAGCCTGCGAAGCGGCTATCGCTATCCAGCAACGCAGTATCAAAGAGCCCCGCCTTAAAGATTTGGGAATCCGTATCGGCATGGCCTACGGTGAAGTGCTTATCACCAGCAATGATGTTTTTGGCGATAGGGTAAATGACGCTGCCTGCGTGGCGCATATCGCCCGCGCCAACCAAATTGTTATTACCCAATCAGTTGTGGATGCCATGGATAATTCCCTGCGCCGCGATTGCCAAATGTTTGATCGTATCAATATCAAAGGCGAAACCGAGAAGACTTTGATTTATCGCCTGGAGTGGGAACATTCCGGCAAAGATAACCGCGCAACCATGGTAATGCCGATTCACGACATCACCCGTTTCGTCGACAAATTCCAACTGGAATTAGTGGTAAATGACCGGACGATTGCATTGTTGCCCGAGCAGACACCTTTTCAGATCGGACGCGACCCGCACAAAGCACAATTGCTGATTGAAAATGAATTAGCCTCACGTGAGCATTGCCATATTGAATTTCGTCGCGGCAAATATGTACTCGCCGACCATTCCACTAACGGAACTTATGTTTATCTGGATGAACAAGCGCCGCCAATTTATTTGCGCCGCGAAGAATTACCACTGCAAGGCCGGGGATTTATTGGCCTTGGTCAAACTGTCACTCCTACTACACCTTGGGCGCTGCATTTTAAAGTGTGAAACCACCTTCCATGACTATTGCCAATTCCGTTGAGTATTCCACACCCGGTTTGTTACGCCGGTTCGCCGCTATGGTGTATGACAGCCTGTTAATAATGGCTATTAGTATTTTGTACGCTGCGATTATGGCCGGTATCAATGTAGCGATTAAGGGGGCGCCTGCCACTGGTGAACGCATCACGTGGGGAGCTTTTGGAGTGGTAATTTTTATCGGTTGGATTTTAATTATCGGTTGGTTTTTTTGCTATTTCTGGCATAAATCCGGACAAACATTGGGCATGAAAACCTGGCGAATGAAAATTGTAACCAGTGAAAATTTGAATTGCCCAAACTATCCACAATGCATCATTCGCTTTTGCTGCGCACCTATCTCACTCTGTTTGTTAGGCGCGGGTTATTGGTTGATGTATGCCAACACCGAGCGGCAGACATTACACGATAAAATCAGCAAAACACGTACACTTTTATTGAGCAAAGAAAAAAAATAAAACCTTTAGCGTGCCCTGTTCAGCAAATAAATCCCTAACCCAAAGCACAACATGATAGGGATCATCACTGCGACCAAAGGCGGAAAGCCAAACACCAGACTCGATGGTCCCAGTAACTTTTGCAACAGCACAAAACCTATACCAAATACCACACCGGTAAAAATCCGCTGTCCCATAGTCACGCTGCGAAGTGGGCCAAATACAAACGAAATTGCAATGAGCACCAAGCTGGCAGTAGCAATAGGTTGCAGAATTTTTTGCCAAAAAGCCAAACTGTAGTTACTCGCTTTGAGGTTTTGCGCCTCCAGATAATTAGTGTAGTAATGCAAATTGCGCATGGAAATATCTTCCGGCGCCAGCACCAGGATATTAAATAAATTCGGTGTCAATGGCGTATCCCAACGACGCGACGCAATCGTTTCATTGCGCACGCCAGCCTCTTCCAAAAAGCTGATGGAGATATCATTCTCCTGCCAGTATCCATCCTGATAAATTGCTTCTTTGGTAAAGCTGGCAGTTTCCAATTGATGCTGGTCATTAAATTGATACCGCGTCAAACCATAAATAACCCCATTCGGTAACACGGCATTGACATACATAAATTCATTGCCTTCGCGGTTCCAGACTTTTTGTGGCGCCTGCTGGGTGATATTGTATTTCAAAAAATGCCGCCGGTTTTCCGCCATTTGTTCGGTATAGGGCGATACAAATTCACCCAGCAATAACGCGATAGCAATAAAAATAAGGGCCGGGCGTAACGCAATCCAGGCAATACGTTTTACTGACACACCTGCTGCGCGCACAATCACCAGCTCGCTAGTGCTGGCAAGCAAGCCAAGGCCGGCAAGACAACCAATCAGACAGGAATAAGGGATCAAATCGTACAAACGGCGCGGCACCGTTAACGCCATATAATAAAAGGCTTCAAGTGCGGTATAAGCCCCGGTGACTTTTTCTAACTGGCTAATCAAACCGAAAATAAAATCCAGCGCAATAAATACCAGCAGTGTCAGCGCAATTGCATAAAAGACCGTGCTTGATATATAAGCCGTAATCTTACGCATGGGCAGCCCTCACCGTTTTGTTGCGCGATTGCATGAGCACCTGCCAATTCAACATAAGCAAGGCGATTATCAGGAACGGAATATGGACTACCCACACACCCAACCACACCGATAAATCCCCTTCCGCAATCGCACCGCGCGCATTGATCAAAAATGCGAGATAAAAAATATAAATCAAAATGGCTGGCAGCATTTTCAAATAACGCCCCTGCCGCGGATTGGTTTTACTCAGCGGCACTGCAAGCAACGTTGCAATCAACACCATTAGCGGCATAGAAATACGCCATTGAAGCGCCGCTTTGCTGTCCAAATCGCTCGCCGACAATAATTGTGCTGTCGTTTTACCATCGGCCTCGCTTTCAAATGCAGCTTCACTGGTAGTAGGTGGTAAATAGCGTCCCCACTCACTAAAGCGAGTGATCTTGAACTCGCTGGTGCCGGGGTGCCCCTCATAACGATGCCCGTTATGCATGATCAGATAGCGCTGGCCATACTCCGGTTTATAAGCCTGCTCACCGGTTTCGGCGACCACAATACTGGAATTGCTTTGGCCATCTTGCTGGGCGACAAACACTCGCTCCAAACGCTTGTTATCGTCACTCACCTGCTCAACATAAGTCATGATGCGCCCCTGCCCTATGGCCTGGAAGCGCCCTTCCTGCAAGCTCTCGAACTCGCTGCGGTTGCGCTGCTCAGCGAGGACCTGCTCGGTAAGTTGCGCACCCAATGGACTCAACCAAAAACTGAACATGGCGACCACCAAAGCCACCAGCGCAGCTGGCACCAGAGTAATTCGCACCAATTGCCATTGGCTCATCCCGGTTGCCGATAACACCACCATTTCGCTTTCAATATACATGCGCCCGTAGGCGAGCAAAATTGCGAGATAAAAGCCCAGTGGCAAAATTAATTCAAGGAGATTGGGCATACGATAAGCAATGATGGTAAAGAGCACATCTACGGCAAGCTTGCCCTGTGCTGCGTCATCAAGGTAATCGCTGAATTTTCCCGAGAGGAAGATGGTAAGCAAAATCGCACTTACCGCTAAACTGGTGATCAATAAATCCCGCGAGAGATAACGAAAAATAATCAATGTGATATTCCTGTCATTCGACATTAGTTACTGGCATGTACAAAATTTATCCAGCACTTTATTCGCAGTGCCGGTACGCTCATGCCACTACCTTTATGCCAGTACCTTCATAGAAAGTTCCGATAACTTCCAAGGATGAAAATGCGCAAGCGTGACAAGTGACTTGCACCAGGCAACAAGGTTCCAACTTTCGCCGAATTTTGCCGCCATGCCTCGCACAAATTGTGGCATTATCACGCACCGCGCCCGATTTGTCTTGAGCGAATTTTTTACTGCTTTTTTTACCAAGGACTTTCTATGACCGCCACTAAAGCCTCTGCAAAATCTGCCAAACCCGCGCCAGCCAAATTCACCCCGATCCAGTTCTCTGCCAAAGCCATTGATCCGATCAAACAAGCGACCCAATGTCTGGTAATTGCCTGCTATGAGGGGGTGAAACTGCCTCCCTCCGCCAGCGCTGTGAATGCCGCTGATGCAGACCAATTGGAAGCGTTGCTCAAGCGCGAGAATTTTCAAGGCAAGGCTGGGCAAAGCTTGCTGTTGCTGAACCCGCAAGGTATAGCCGCCGAGCGATTATTGGTACTGGGTTTTGGTGCAGCCAAAGATGGCCTTGTCAGCGCCGACAACTACCGTAAAGCGGTACAGAAAATCGGCGAAGCATTGCGCCCGACCACCGCGAGCGAAATTACCCTGGCGTTGGCCGATGTCAGCGTCGCCCAGCAGGACGCAGAGTGGCAGGCGCGCCAGGTTGCGGAAAGCCTGAACCTGCTCGACTACCGCGCCGACAAACTCAAAAGCAAGCCTGCTGAAGTTAGTTTGCAGCTTAAGAAAGTCATTTTTGGTGCAACCAAGACCCAAACTCCAGGTGCAACCAAGGGCCTGATGCTCGGCCAGGCTATCGCCAGGGGTGTAAATCTGGCCCGCGAACTGGGCGATTTACCGGGCAATATTTGTACACCTGCTTATCTCGCCAACGAAGCCAAACGCCTCGCCCACAAGCAGCCAAAATTGAGCGTGAATGTGCTCGAAGAAAAACAACTGAAAGAATTGGGGATGGGCTCCTTCCTGTCTGTTGCTGCGGGCAGCGATCAACCAGCCAAACTAATTGTGCTGGAGTACAAAGGCGGCAACAAAAAACAGGCACCCGTTGCGCTGGTTGGTAAAGGCATTACCTTTGATACCGGCGGCATCAGCCTCAAGCCTGGCGCCGCTATGGATGAAATGAAATACGACATGTGCGCCGCCGCCAGCGTGCTGGGTACCATCCAAACCCTGCTGGAATTGCAATTGCCCATCAATGTTGTCGGTGTTATCGCCGCCTCCGAAAATATGCCCAACGGCAATGCCACCAAACCGGGCGACATAGTTACTTCTATGTCTGGACAAACCATTGAAATCCTCAATACCGATGCCGAAGGCCGTTTGGTATTGTGCGATGCCCTAACTTACACCGAGCGTTTTAAACCCAAAGCCGTTGTAGATATTGCCACCCTTACCGGTGCCTGTGTAATCGCATTGGGTAACCATGCCACAGGTTTGTTTAGCAATAACGATGAGCTCGCCAAAGCCCTGCTAAAAGCGGGCGAAGAGTCAGCTGACCGCGCTTGGCATATGCCGCTTTGGGATGAGTACCAAAAGCAGCTCGACAGCAACTTTGCTGATATCGCCAATATCGGCGGCCGTGAAGGGGGGGCTGTGACTGCCGCTTGTTTCCTATCGCGCTTCACGAAGAAATTTGCCTGGGCGCATCTGGATATCGCCGGTACCGCCTGGCGCTCCGGTGGAGCCAAAGGGGCGACCGGTCGCCCGGTAACTATGCTGGTGCAATACCTTCTGAACCAGGTTTGATCGTGACCCAGATTGATTTTTACATACTGCCGGAAACAACCAGCGAGGCGCGCTGGTTGTTTGCTTGCCGCCTGATCGACAAGGTGCAGCGAATGGGCATGCGCGTATTGGTGGCAATAGATACTGAAGCAGAAGCACGCGCATTTGACGAATTGCTCTGGACATTCAAGCCGGAAAGTTTCATCCCACACCAACTACTTAATGCGGGCAAACCTGCGCCAGTGGAGATCACCTTTACCCAGGAAGCTGGCGATCACCAGGGTTTATTGCTTAACTTGAGCAAGGTCGTACCACCCTGTTTCAGCCGTTTTGAACGCTTGAGTGAAGTGGTAATCCAGGAACAGCAAAGTTTGCAATCCAGCCGCGAGCGTTTCAGTTTTTACAAAAGCCGTGGCTATCCAATTGAAACCCGGAAGTTGTGACACGAATACACAGACAATGCGATTGACAGGTAAGCATTATGGCCAATACGAATAAAACCAAAGCCGAAATATTGCAGGAGCTGGAATCGATTAAAGGATTATTACTGGAAGAGGATGACATTCCTATTTTGCAGGATATGGAGGATGAAGATGAAATCCTCGATGACGAACTCCATTCAGAACCACCCGTGCTCATTACCCGACATGAATCCGTTTTACCGGGGCAAGCTTCATTGTTTGATGAGCCGAAATCAGCTGCAGCAAAAATCGCCCAACAGCTCAATGCAAGCACATCCACTGCACAGGAATTAAAACGAACCGGTTTTGCTGCCCCCCAAAGCAACACTCCGATTAATCCATTTGCAGACAATCGCCCGCTCGCAAAAGCCAGTGGTGAAAATCCTTTTTTGCCGCAGCATATTCGCGAACGTTTACACGGCAATAATCCACCACCGCTATTCGAATACGAAACCGCAAAAAAAATCATCAGCTCCACTAAAAATATTGCACACAAAACCAATAAGCCGCGCCAGTATCTGGTGGAAGAAGTTATGCTCAGCATGATGCCGCAAATCGAGCGTGAATTACGCCATCGGCTATTTTCGATGAGCGTGGAGGATTTGGAAAAACTGTTAAACGAAGAGGAAGATTGAGGAAGCAGCGATGAATAAATCGCTGCTTTATAGAGTGGTCGCTGCCAATTCGCGCGATGTCTTTACTTTGCCAAATGCCCAGATAGCGATAAAAACCAACAGTATATTGACCAAAAATACTTGATGGTAACCATAATAATCCGCCACCAAACCCACCATTAAACTGCTCAGCAAATTACCGACATGAGTGGTATTGGTATACAGCGCCGAAGCGCCTCCCGAGCGTCCCGGCATTAAATCCTGGATAACTGACACACCCAATCCCGCCAACACACCGATGAAAATGGCGTTAAAAATTTGCAGTACAAACAAATGCCATAATTCACCGGCAAAATATACTCCGCTATAGAGC
>DATIGS010000205.1:0-14487 GCA_035481425.1 Cellvibrio sp.
CTGCGCGATGTGGATTTAAAAATCAAAAAAGGCGAATTTGTATCGCTGATTGGCCACTCAGGTTGCGGTAAATCCACCGTGTTAAATATTGTGGCCGGCTTATACCAAGCGACCACCGGCGGTGTGGTGCTCAATGGCAAAGAAGTCAATGAGCCAGGCCCCGAGCGCGCGGTGGTATTCCAAAACCATTCGCTGTTGCCCTGGCTTACCGCTTACGAAAATGTGGAGCTGGGCGTGAAGCGCGTATTCAAAGGCAAAAAATCCAAGGCCGAAATGCGCGAGTGGATTGAGCACAACCTGGAATTGGTGCACATGACCCACGCCATGCATAAACGTCCGGACGAAATTTCCGGCGGTATGAAACAGCGTGTCGGCATTGCACGCGCACTCGCGATGGAGCCACAAGTATTATTGATGGATGAACCCTTCGGTGCGCTGGATGCCTTGACCCGTGCACACCTGCAGGATTCGCTGATGGAAATCCAAAACGAATTGGGCAATACCGTGATTATGATTACCCACGATGTGGATGAAGCTGTGCTGCTCTCGGATCGCATTGTGATGATGACCAATGGTCCGGCAGCAACGGTCGGTGAAATACTCGATGTCAATCTGGCGCGCCCGCGCAATCGCCTGGAATTGGCCGATGATGCCGAGTACAACCACTATCGCTCCGCGGTGTTGCGCTTCCTCTATGAGAAGCAAAAGAAAATTGAATCCATCGATGCCAAGCGCAGCGAAAAACAACTCGAAAAAGGCGCTACTGCAAAAGCAAAAAGCGTCGCTTGATCTTTGCTTGCGGGCATAACGGCTGCACCCCCGGCCCGCAACGCAGAATCGACCTCTGTTTGCCCCGGCTCGCCGGGGCTTTTTTCTATTAAAAAAATTACTTATTCAGGAACGTACTAAGTAAACAGGTTACCGAACAGATGACGTATGCAGCCTATGCTAGGCTGAAAGCATACTAGTTTGGAGGTTCATACCTGTTGATCAATTACGCCGATCCGCCCCTTTCGCCACTCAACCTGCTTATCGTTAATAACGACCCCATAGCGCTAAGTGCGATTAATGCCATTTTGCAAGAGGCCCATTTCCAGCATTTGCATAGCGTGGATTCAGCACACAAGGCATTGCGCATCTTGCGGCAGCAAACCATTGATGTATTGATTGTGGACACCGATACCAGCGACCTTGATGGCTGGCGACTGTCGCGCCTGGTTAGAAGCGGCATACTCCTCTGCCGTGCAGATATCCCCATCATTATTATCGCCAGCACCTGGTGCGAGCGCATCGCCGAAATTACCGCGCGTGAATATGGCATCAACCAACTGCTGCCGCTGGATCAGCTGGAACAATTACCCGCGTTAGTGCAGGGGCTCGCCCACAGCCATTACAGCAGCACACCCAGGCCGCATTTGTTGGTTGTGGAAGATGCTCCGGACACTGCCGATTTAATCAAGCGCATACTTGCCGCCACATTCGAAATTGAAATTGCGCGCGAAGGCGATGCGGGTCTGCAAGCATGGAAACAGCGGCGACACGATTTGGTATTGCTGGATGTGATGCTTCCGAAATTATCGGGGCGCGATATTTTAATGGAAATCCACGCCATAGACCCCAACCAGCCAGTCGTGATTATGACTGCGCACACCACTATCGACCAGGCAGAAGAACTGATGCTGCTCGGCGCGGTGGATTTTTTACCCAAGCCATTTCGCGCAGAACAATTGCGCAAAGTGTGCGACATCGCCATCCAACGCGATGATTTTTTAGTGAGCAATGCGCAATTCGCGGCGCAAGTGAAAAATCTCCAGGAGCGCGAACAAGCCTATCGCCAACTCTACGAAAGCCATCACCAATTACTCGACGATTTACAATCAGTAGTGATCGAGCTGGATGCTGATTTTGTGATCCGCTATCTCAACCACGCGTGGGAAACCATGATGGGTTTTACGATTGGCGATAGTATCGGCCATCCGCTGGAGCGATTTATTGCCGAGGAAGATATCGCGCAATTTTCGCTGTTCAAAAATAAAATTCGCACAGCGCTGCGCCAGCATAAAACATTTCCGGAAATAGAAATTCGCCTGTGCAATAGTCGCCATCAAATTTTATGGACGCAGTTAAAAATCAGCCGCTCAAGTAATGCGAAGCAGCAGAGCAACATCACCATTTGCCTGGACAATATTACCGAGCGACGTGAATCCCAGGAGCAGCTCAAATACCTGGCCATGCACGACTCACTCACCGGCCTCTACAATCGCCATTTCTTTGAAATCACACTCGCACAACTAACTGCAGATTCGGTGCGCAATAAACGCCAACACGCACTTGTGTATTTGGATTTGGATCACTTTAAAGTTATCAACGATACATTTGGCCACCAAAAAGGCGATGAAGTGTTGCGCGAAATGTCGCACATGCTCAGCAAACGCATTCGCGGTGCCGATATTCTCTGCCGGTTGGGCGGCGATGAATTTGCGGTGTTGCTGCGCGATACCCAAAGCAGCGAGGCCCGCGAATTTGCCCGCAGTGTACAAAGTATTGTGGGGGAATTCAGTTTTCAGTTGCAGGAGCAGCGCATCAACCTCGGTAGCAGCATCGGCCTCACACTTATCGATGGCAGCACCAACAATGCGGAAGAACATTTAATGCGCGCCGATATTGCCCTCTATGTTGCCAAGGGCCGCGGGCGCAATTTGATTCACCAATATGATCCGCTCGATAGCGAAAGCGATGAGCTGCGCAACTCCATCAACATGTCACAAAAAGTGCGTAACGCGATTGCCGAGAATCGCATGCTTCTGTATTTCCAACCGATCTTCGATGTTAAAAATAATCAGGTTGCCTATTACGAGGCACTGGTTCGCTTGAAAGAAACTGACGGCAGGATTGTTGGCCCGAACAAGTTTATCCCTGCACTCGAGGCGGCGGGTGAAATGCATATGCTGGATCGCTGGATTATTCAATTGGCGATCAACACACTTAAAGACCATCCTCAACTGCCCCATATCGCCATCAATCTTTCTGCACAGGCATTTAAAGATGACAGCCTGGTGCCGAATATCCTTGAAAATTTAAAAACGTCCGGCATTAACCCCAAGCGCATTACTTTTGAGTTAACCGAAAGTGCGAGCCTGTTTAATTTGCATATTACCCAGCGGGTCATCGCTGAATTGCATCGCTTGGGTTGTAGTTTTTCGGTCGATGATTTTGGTTCCGGCTTTAGCAGTTTTGCCTATTTAAAAGCACTGCCTGCCGACTTCATTAAATTGGATGGCTCGTTTATCCAAAACCTGCATCGCGACAATATCGACCAGACGCTGGTGAAATCCATGATCCAGGTGATCCAGGCATTGGGGAAAAAAGCGGTGGCCGAATTTGTCGAGAACCAGGCGATCCTCGATATTTTAAAAACCATGGGCGTTGATTTTGTGCAGGGTTATCACATTGGCCACCCATTGCCTATTGAACGGCTGTTTGAACAGCAAGCCAGCGCCTGATAAAAAAATTCAAACCAACGGTGATAAAAAATTCCAACCAAAGGTGATAAAAAATTTCAGCCAAAGGTGATAAAAATTAAGAAGGTTTTCGCGGTGCGAGCCGTTCAACTGCAAGTTTGAGAGTCTCGCGCCGAACCGGTTTGGTGAGATATTCTTCCGCCGGTTGGCGATTGAAACGTTTGCGCTCTTCGATCATGGAGACAATGATGATCGGGATATCGCATACCGCGGGATCAGCTTTAATCCGCTCAAACAGCGTCCAACCGTTTTGGTCCGGCAGAAATAAATCCAGCGTAATCACTTGAGGCTTGATCGATTGGATCATGCGCCAACCGCTTTCAGCATCGCCCGCGGTGTGCACCTGATAACCTTCCGCGCGCAGGGTGCGCGCCATAATATCGATGAAGGCAGGATCATCATCAATCATCACCACATGATCATTGCCGGTTGAGGTAGCAGCGGGAATCTGCGCAAGCGCGACCTCGACCGCTTCCGGTGTAGACGTTACTGCCTCGCCCGCTATCATCGGCAATGGCAATTCCACAATAAACGTGGAGCCCTCACCCAAGGTACTTTCAACGCGAATACTGCCGCCCATTAATTCACACAACTGGCGCGTGATCGACAACCCTAAACCACTGCCCTGGAATTTGCGCGTAGCACCGGAATCTGCTTGTTTGAACGGGTCAAAAATGGCGGCTTGCTGATCGCGCGAAATACCTATACCCGTATCGGCAACACTGATAAAAATCTGGTGCGGACGATGATAGGCATTAATAGTCACCCTGCCTTTGGGCGAAAATTTAATGGCATTGCCCAGCAAATTGATCAATATGTGCAGCAATTTTTCCGGGTCAGCCAAGGGGAGTGAATCACCATCATCGACGTCGATCTGTAAATCGATTGCATTTTTCTCCACCAACGGCGCCACTGTGCCGAGCGCTTCATCAACCAAACTCGACAATTTGACTTGGGTTAAATCCAGGTCCATCCGTCCGGACTCGATCTTCGCTAAATCCAATACGCGATTGATCAATTTTAACAAGCGCTCGCTGTTGGTAATTACGCGTGTTAAATCATTTACGTGATGCTGGTCATCCACCAGTTTTAATTCTTCGATCACCACTTCGGTGTAGCCGATGATCGCCTGCAATGGGGTGCGCAACTCATGGCTCATGAGTGACAGGAATTCGCTTTTTGCTTTACTTGCATCTTCCGCTTTGCGTTTGGCAATGGCGATCCGGTCACGCGCCAAACGCAAGTCTTGCGAATGTGCTGCCAAACGCTCGTTCGCACGGCGCTTGATGGTATAGGCAATCAATACAGTGATAATCAATAAAGCGCCCAGCAGCACCATCGCCCAAAGGTAACGCAGGGCAACTTGTTGTGAATCCACCAACGCATCCAAATCCACAATGGCATTTTTTTGTGTCTGGATCGTGTCTTCCTGGGATTTGATTGTGGCATCGAGATCGATCAGGCGTTTCTCGCGACTTTCAATCTCGGCCATAATAGTGCGTAGATTAGACTGTTGCTCGTTCAACTCCTGCGTTCGCAATTGCACTTCCTGCAACAATTGTTCGCGCTCTTGTTGACTTGCTTCTATTTCAGCTTGCTGGTTTTGCAAAAGATTTTTTTGTTCTGCAATCAACGCATCGCTGGTTTGGATGTTTTTGTTTAGATCAGCCATCTGCCCTTGCAGGCGCGAATTCAATTCCTGTTGCGATTGGATTGCGGCCGTTAATTCACTGAGCGTTTTTTCACGTCCACTCAATTGTTTTTGCAGCGCGACCAGTGAAGCCTGGCCCTCGCGATAGAGTTTGGCCACATCAATCTCGGTGCCGCCATTTAAAATCAACTCAGGTAAAGGCGTTAAGCCATGGTTGATGATATTGGATTTGTTAACTTCAAATATCAGCCGCCCGTTTTGCGTTGCGAGCAAATTGATCATCACCAATTGTTTATTGTTAAATTCTTCGGTAACCAGCAATACGGGTTTGCCTTCCAACACATCGGCAACATTACTGATATTTTTCAAGCCTGCATTGGCGACATACACCAAATTATATTTCGCCAGTTCAGTCACATTCTGAACCTGGCGCACGCGAATGGGTAAGTTGCGCAGCTTGATATTATTGTGCAACACATTCAACTCGGACATTAATACCGGATCGTTTGCGCCGTACACACCTATATCAAAAGAGCTCATAGTGGCCTGGTTTGGCCATTCAATGTTTTTGGCAAAGTTGTACAAATAGGAGACAGTTATTTTTTGTTTGTTTAGCCCTTGTGCCCAAACAGAGCCTGCGCAGACGCTCAACAATATAGCCATACCGAACTTCAAAAACCGTGCTTTTAAGAATGCACTAATGAATGCGTTCAAAAATGCAAAGCTGAATACAAATGATTGCCGCCACCCTGAGCGGTATGAGTGGAGATTAAAAACAGTGTCGTTTAAATATAAAGAAAGTATCGACATCGCAATTGGGCTTATAGATATTATTTAGTCGTTGAAGCATAGCCCCTCAATTCTGCTTTTGACAACTGACGCCACTTCAATAATAAAAAAGGCGCCCGCAGGCGCCTCGTTCAACCGCTATGCGGATGCCTGAAATTTACATATAAGCTTTTGCAAAAGCGGCCTTCGATTCCTGGATGTAGCTGCGAACTTTTATCGCATGGGATTCCCACAAAGCGCGATCCGAATCACTACTAAAAGGATTTTGTTCTTTGGCAACAGAGCGATCGAATTTATCGTAGAAAGTAATTACCGATGAAGCAATCTGGTTAAACCGCTCCTTAAATACCTGGGTTTCCTCCATAGTCCCCGTAGCTTTCATCATAAATTGTACAAACTCGGTATTTGAGCTCGAATGGTTTTGATAGCTTTCTGCTTGCAACAGGAAGTAATTATTAATTTCCTGCAAAGCCGCTGCCCGAGTTGGCTCATCTTTACTAAGCACGCGATTGTAATTTTCCTGACCACGCCCCATACCACCCGCAATCAGCGATTCTTTTAAATGCTTATCCAGATCCCTGCGGAATTTATCCACCTCGCGCTGAATATCCACCAGATCCCGATCGAGACTGACCACGGTATTTAGCTCTTTTTCCACTTCACCCATAAAACCTTCTGTTTTCTTGAAAGTTTGCAAACCGTTTTCCTCTGCAAATTTACGTGATTTACGATCAATACCCGCATTTTCGTATGACACGCGATCAAAGGTGGTTGCAACTATGGTTTTAAACGGCTCCGCGAAGGCTTGATAAGCGCCGGCAGTCATCACATTCAGACTTGCGGTTGCGATATCGCCCAAAGGCTTCAGTAGTGATTCCATGCGCGATTTTTGAATGGGCGACGCCACTCGTTTGACATCGCTAACGATGCCTTTAAATGTTTGATATCCCAGCGGGTTCGCCATTTTTCCGCGCTCGGAAGTGGCCAATACCAGGGTCACACTGGCGTAGATACCATTGGCATATTCCAGATACTGGCGTTGCACATCAATCTGCGCTGCATAGTTTTTCCCCAGTGTACGCAATGCGTCCGCCTGCACCTGATAGTTTTTGTCATCGCGTAATTTACCCAGAACTTCGGCAATCACTTTTTCCTGATTTTTTTGCAACGCAGTATCCAATAGAATTTTTTCGACGCTCACGTCATCAATCCAAACCTGTCCGTTGGTGACTTCAAAATCAAGGCGCAGAAACTTTTTGCCCGGGTCATCAATCGATATGCGCTTGGCGTAGTATTCGGTGGAGTCGTTGTTTCCCAGAATCTGCCCCACCTGTACCCAACCGCTGTCGGCATTTTGATTGGTGGCAACCAGTACATTCACTTTGTATTGTGTAGCGGGTGATGAGGTTTTAATCCAGAATTCCAGGGTGCCCTGCTCGCTCAGGTTGACGCGGGAGCGAATCGAGGATTCACCTTGCTCAAGTTGCAATACACCGGTACCGGTGCGCGCTTGTTCGTTGGAGAACTTTGCGCCATAAATCAACGCCCACTTTTTTTGCTCGGTGTCACTTTCAAAACCATTTTTGAAAATCACCGATTTTTGCTGCGCCATCGCCAGCGATGCCATCAAGCTGGCGGTGCAGAACATCAATATAGTTGCGCTCTTTTTCAACATGCTCTTCTCGCAATACTTAACTGAAAAAATAGGGTTTGGTTTACGCAGTGATTCAATCGTTCTCTACTCAAATGCTCTTTATTCAAGCGCTCCTTATTCGAGAAGCTTGGGAACACGCGTTTGCAAAAAACTGTCGACTTGGGTTTTGCGTTCACCTAACACCCGTGGATAGGCTACCGGCTGATCATTCAAACGCGTGATGGAATTTAAATATCCATTAGCGCCCCAACCATTAGCGGCAATCGGATTGGCGATGGGATCATCGAGTGCGCGCTCTGCCGCAATCATCGTCCACCCCTGCTCTACCAAACGATCCACCAGTGCGACCACAAAATAAGCCGCTAAATCATTTTCTTGCAGCACCAGCACCTGCCGGGGTGAATAGCCCAGCAAATTAAACGCTTTGGCATCTTCCTGCGCGAGCGACTGCACAATTAAATCCACATAGGCGCGCTCTAGTGCCCCCATATCTACCGCGCGATTGCTGCTGATTTTTTTCTGGTACAACTGATCCAGGTATTGATCCACGCCGCGCATGCTATTGACGCCGGTAAATGCCGGGCGATACCCGCGCTCTTGCAAAAAATCCGCAAGTCCACGTTGGATGTTTACATCACCCTGCTCGTGCAAATACGAAAAATGCACATGCTGTTTGTAACCCGGATACGCCTGCAAAATCCGGTTGGCCTTGAGAATACCAATTTCATAAGCGTAAAGATCACTCTTGGTCACCAGCGTATGGCCATGCCCCGCATTGACCAGCAAATGTCCTTTATCGCTATAGAGCGCCAAACGCGTTTTGTCTTTTTGGTCAACGCCTTTGGTTTTAATTAAAAACATGGCTTGTGGTACGCCTGCGGTTGCCAAATTGCGCACCAGCATTTGCGAACGTGCCATGGCGTCCAGCGATGTAGATCCTTGCAAACAATGTTCAAATGCAATCACTAATTCCCGTGCGCTAACCAGCGCGCTGGTGGACAATCCACACATCAAAAACACACTACCGAGCAACCATTTTTTTAGCACAGCTATCTCTCACGCAAATTTTTTTTTGGAAGATTTTTTTGTACAGCAATCACTTGTCTGGTACGTGTTTATTCCGGCAATTCGTACTACTTCACTTCATACAATTCCAGAGGCAAACCATCGGGGTCCTGAAAAAAAGTAAATCGTTTCAGCGTGTACTCATCGACGCGGATTGGCTCTACCGCGATTTGATGGGACTCCAACCAAGCCACATGGGCATCCAGATCGCGCACCACAAATGCCAGGTGGCGCAGCCCGCGCGCCTCCGGTTGCGAAGGGCGCGCCGGCGGATTGGGAAACGAAAATAATTCCAATTGGTTGCCATTCGGCAGCGCCAAATCCAATTTCCAGGAAGCGCGTGCTGCACGATAATGTTCGGCAATTATCGGCAGCCCCAAAATAGTGACGTAAAAGTGTTTGGATTTTTCATAATCCGAACAGATCAAGGCAACATGGTGAATCGCCTGTAAAACCGGTGCGCTAGTGTTCATTGCCATTCAGATCACTCATCACTACTCGTGCTATTCATTACCAGGCTTTTCATTTCCAGCCTATTCAGCGGTCAGGGCAGTTTAGTATAACCGTCGTCGCCTAAAAAACCGTGGATTTTACGATGGTTAATATGCTGGCGCCCTCTAGCTGTATCCTGTCTGAACGGCGCAGATAAGGTCAAGCGCCGGCGACTGCGACATCCAACCAGCGCGCAAAAAAAATCCCGGCCAGGCCGGGATTTTTTAACGTTTATTTACGTTCGTGTTGCCGCCGCAGCTGGCTCAACCCTGTCTTGATAAAGGCCAATAAATCCTCTGATGATAAGGGCTTGGAAAAATAATAACCCTGCACCAAATCCACACCCAGCTCCTGGATAATGTGAAAATCCTCTTCCGTTTCCACACCCTCTGCAACCGTAGTCAGGTTGAGGTTTTTGGCCAGATCAACCGTACTGGCCAATATGGTTCGCTGCTGCGGCCGCGCAGCCGAGCGATGTGTGAGGGAGCGATCAATTTTTAATTCGGTCGCTGGCACCCGGGATAACTGCTGCGCATTCGCAAAGCCAGTGCCATAGTCATCGATGGCAATGTGGAAACCTTTTAGCCGCAGCCGTGCGAGTGTGCGTATCGCGCTTGCCAATTCGCCGAGCAATGCGTTTTCGGTGACCTCGAAGGTCACTTCGTTGGGCGCAATTCCATAGTTTTCGGCCAATTTGCATAGCCAATCGACCATATCAGAATCCGCTAGCGACAGCGGTGATAAATTAAAAGCGAGGTTGAAACGCAACCCGAAGTTTTGCCAATTTTTTTTGTGCTCGAACGCCACATGCAACAAGTGGCGGGTCAGCGTATCGATCATGCCGTGGCGCTCTGCCAAGGGGATAAAAACACCCGGGGAAATCATGCCTTTTTGCGGGTGGCGCCAGCGTGCCAGCGCCTCAACGCCTTTTAAAATCAAGCCATTCACCGTGAGCTTGGGCTGAAATGCCAGGGTCAATTCGTTGTTGGCAAATGCCTGCCCCAATTCAACTGCCGTGACATCATTTTCTTGCGCGATTTTAGGTTCGGCCGCCTGGTTTTTTGCATCCTGGATAAAACGCAGCAAACTGCATTCAAGCGTGTCAGGCAGGAGCGGTTTTTGGAAAGTGCCGAGCACATGCAAGCCATCGGCTTCAGCCATAGTACCGACACTGGCAATCAGGATAGGATCTTTTGCGCTGAGGATAATGACACTGCTGACAAACTTCTTTTGCGCCATCGAGCGAATCAGTTCAACACCGTCCATAATCGGCATTTCAAGGTCGATCAACACCACATCTACGTCGTGTGCTTCCAAAACCTGCAAAGCATCTACGCCATTGGCCGCATCGTGAAGGTCGCGAACCCCCAAATCGGTACAAAGCTCCTTCGCATATTGGCGCTGGGTCAGGCTATCGTCAGTGACCAGCACGCTCAACTCGGAAATGGCCGACTTCATGACTTGCCTCCCAGAACTGCCGGGATCTGGGATAAGGGCATCACTTCTTTTGCCGCACCCATGGCGATGGCCTCTTTCGGCATTCCGAAAACCACACAGGATTGCTCATCCTGCGCGATAGTCCTGCAGCCGACCTGGCGCATTTCCAGCAAGCCCCGCGCACCATCATCCCCCATTCCGGTCATGATGATGCCCATGGCATTACGCCCTGCAGAACGCGCTGCCGAGCGAAATAGGACATCGACTGAAGGACAATGACGATTAACACTGGGCCCGCGAAATACCTTGGCAATATATTGTGCGCCTGAGCGCTGCACTTCGAGGTGATGACCGCCGGGCGCAATAAGTACACGCCCGGGAATCAGGCGGTCGCCGCTCTCGGCTTCTTTTACATCCACTTCACACAAACCATCCAGGCGCTTGGCGAAGGCGGCGGTAAATTTTTCCGGCATGTGCTGCACTACCGCAATACCCGGGCAGGTGCGAGGAATTTTGCTGAGGATTTCCTCCAGCGCCTGGGTACCACCGGTGGATGTTCCAATTACGATAATCGTGTCGGTAGTGGCCGTCATACTGACCAAATCGGATGCGGGCATATGCGGCGCCGCTTTTTTGGTATCAACCGCCGCGGCGCGACGCGCTACATGAGCACCCGCAGCACCGCGCACGGTTTGCCACAGCAAATGCTTGGCTTCGAGTAAAAAATCCTTAACCCCCAATTGCGGCTTGGTGATGACATCAATCGCCCCTGCCGATAGGGCCTGCAAAGTTAACTCAGCTCCTTTTTCCGCAAGGGACGAGCAAATAATCACAGGGGTTGGTTTTTCATGCATAAGCTGGCGCAGGAAGGTCAGGCCATCCATACGCGGCATTTCGATATCCAGCAAAATGACATCGGGCCATTTTTTTTGCATTTGTTGCTGGGCAAAAATAGGGTCCGAGGCGGTGGCGTACACATTGATGTCCGGTGCCTCATTGAGCACACCACTCAGCACTTGGCGAACCACGGCTGAATCATCCACTACCAACACGTTAATTGTCATAATCACTCTACTTTTTCAGCTTATTGTAAACAGCATCGGCCGACCGATAATGCGCATGAGCCTGCTTGCCGGGCTCTATCAAGTATTGCCAATCAAACCGTTATTTCAATCACTCAAGGCGGATTCATTTGATAATGTTTTAACTGAATTTCCCCGGTACCTATAACCAACATCAATGATCGGGAGATGGCACCACCAACATCTGTTTGAATAGTTTGAAGTTTTTCGCGGCGCAACCACTGGCAGGCATAGGCGATATTGTCTTGGCCGATGGAAGTGGGTGTGCGGTAAGCAAACATATCACCGCCCCCAAAAAGCCCCAGCTGGAACTCGGTGATCCGGGCATAGGACCGCATTGCGTTTTTCATTTGGGCCAACGCATTATTGGCATAGCGGCAGTCACCAAAAATAGTGGAAGGCGACACACCGTTGCGCGGTGCTCCCGCTTTTTGCGCAGGCTCAACCGCTAGCAGATAGTGGCACATGCCCCCAATTTTTAATTTAGGATGCCACGCGGTCAATGCGACACATGACCCCAACACCGTATGCAACCGCTCATATCCACCACCGAAATACCACTCGCCAGGATGTATGCTGTGCAATGGTTTGATGATAGGCGCAACAGCCATAAAAAATTACCGCCCTGACAATCGGTATATCGCTGGTTTTACCGGTGTAAACCTGGTGCTAAGTCCATGCAGGCTTTCCGAGTGGCCGACGAACAAAATCCCGCCCGGATTTAATTTTTCAGCAATTCGCTCCAAAATTTTTGCCTTGTTTTCATTTTCAAAATAAATCAGCACATTGCGCAGGAATACCAAATCAAACTTGCCCAGATCGGGAAACGGCTCGTGCAGGTTCAAGGTAAAAAACTGCACAACGTTGCGCAACTCCGCTGTCACTCGCACGTTGCCTTGCTGGGGGCCAACGCCTTTGCGACAAAAACGGCGCAAATATTCCGGCGGAATATTCTTGACGCGCATGTCGGGATAAATGCCGATTTTTGCCTGTTCAACCACCGTGCGATTCACATCCGAACACAATAGTTCCCAGTCGGACTGGCAGCGATCCTTCAATACCATCGCAATACTATAAGGCTCTTCGCCAGTCGATGAAGCTGCGCTCCACACCCTAAACGTATTCCCCGGGCGCAACTTCGGCAAAATTTCTTCCTGCAAATAATCAAAATGTTTTTGCTCGCGAAAGAAATAGGTTTCGTTAGTCGTAATTAATTCCAACGCGATGCTTAATTCGCCTTTCCCCTGCGGACTTTGAATCAGCCGATAATAATCGCCAAAACCTTTTACCTGGCAAGCGAGCAACCGCTTCCACAACCGGTTGCTCAAAAGCGCCTTCTTTTGCGCAGGCAGGAAGATTCCCAATTTCTCCTGAATTAACTGCTGGAACAACTGAAACTCTTTATCCGACGGTATAGGTGTAGCGCTGTCCGCTTCCATAAGATAACTCATCACGATTTATTGGAATGCATAAGGTTATGAAACGCATTAGGAATAGCGTACAAAATCCTTATCCAAATCATCATCTGCAATGACTTTTTTCTCCGCTTTTTTGCGCGTTGGTGCAATCGGCGCCGACTTCTCTGCACGCGAAAAAATATTTCGTGAATCCTGGTTCGAGAGAGTGAAATAGCTCACGGCTTCTTGCAAGCGCAATGCTTGTGAACTGAGTTCTTCGGAGGTTGAGCTTAATTCCTCTGCTGCCGCAGCGTTTTGTTGCATGGTCTGGCTCACCTGACCGATAGCCGAATTAATTTGGTTAACACCGGCCGTTTGTTCCGTTGATGCGGCGGCAATTTCCTGAACCAAATCGGCCGTCTTACGAATGGAAGGAACCATCTCCTGCAATAATTTTCCGGCGTTGTCGGCCTTGCTCACAGTCTCACCGGCAAGCGAGCCGATTTCCTGCGCGGCAACCTGACTGCGTTCCGCCAACTTACGCACTTCGGATGCTACAACCGCAAAGCCGCGCCCGTGTTCACCCGCACGCCCTGCTTCAATCGCCGCATTCAGTGCAAGCAAATTTGTTTGATAAGCAATATCGTCAATAACACCAATACGGTCCGCAATTTTCTGCATGGCCTCAACGGTGCTTGCTACTGCAGAACCACCAGTTGCTGCGTCGGTCGCGGCTTTCTGGGCCATGCCATCGGTAATGCTGGCATTTTCATTGTTTTGCATAATCGACGCCGACATTTGCTCCATCGATGCCGAAGTTTCTTCCACGCTCGCCGCCTGGACTGATGCGCCTTTAGCGAGGGATTGAGCTGTTGCATTTACTTCTTCCGATGCAGACGCCAATGCATCTGCGGAGCTGCGCACTTCACCCAACACTTGCGACAAGGTGTTGGACATCTCGCGAATCGCTGCGAGCATGCTGCTGGTATCACCTTGTTTGATATTGACTTGCTGGGTCAAATCGCCAGCTGCAATTTTGGCAACCACGGCCGCTGCATAATCCGGCTCGCCACCTAATTGACGCAACAAATTGCGCGCGATGAAAAAACCAATGAGCGCAATAACAACCAAGGTGACCAGCGAAATTACCATGGATAAGAGTGTCGAATTTGCTTTGGTCTCAAGTGCAGTATTTTTGGCTTTATCGGCCAACTCCATATTGTAAGCAGCATGATCCTCAAGCGCCGTTGCAAGTGCGCGCGCGTCCTCTCCCGATTTTTCCATCAATGCGAGCGCTTCAGCCGTCTGGCCCTTTTTAGCTGCCGCTAAAATTCCCGGAATGTGGCCCATAAATTTTTCAAAGATGGCCTTGTCGGCCGCTAACAATTCTTTATCACGC
>DATIGS010000206.1:0-21395 GCA_035481425.1 Cellvibrio sp.
GTTACTCAATAAACAACGGGTTATTTCGCGCGATTTATTATTAAAAAATGCCTACACCGATCACCGTGTCGTGAGTGACAGAACCATGGACTCACACATCACCAAATTGCGCAAAAAATTACAGCCCATTTGCAACGAAGACATTATCCATTCCGTCTATGGCGTCGGTTACAGATTGCAAATTTCATAACTGGATTCGAGAGGAAAATGCCACGGATGGCGCCATCCAAAATACCTGCAACGACCATCACAACAATCAAAAACCTCTACTTTTTTGCCCCGCTCCCGCCATTTTTTTTATAAAAAATGGACTTGCATAATTCTTTCACAGTTCTTCCTGAATCGTTCCACAATCTTCCCGACATTTATTTTCTATGCTGGTGTCAGAGCCACACAACAACCATGCCGAGAGAATTTTATGTCAACAACATCGAATAAAAATACGTCAACCACTATTGATAATGATCGCCGCCGGACCTTGGGAACTCTGGGCCTATTCAGCCTGATGGGCGCCACTGGTCTCATCAGTTGCGGTGGTGGAAATTCCTCCAGTAACAACACGTCATCCAGTTCACCTGCATCCAGCACTACAACATCGGTGACAGGTGCAAGCAGCGCGACGGCAACCAGCAGTAGCGCATCAGGCGTATGCACCCTGATCCCGACAGAAACTATAGGACCGTTTCCACTCTCGACCTTATTGGATAACTCGTTAGTGTTGCGCGAGAACATCGCCGAAGATAAAACCGGCGTGCCGCTGCAAGTGAAACTCAAGTTGGTGAACGTGAATAACAACTGCACGCCCGTATCAGGCTATGTGTATATTTGGCATTGCGATAAAGATGGGCTCTACTCGGGTTATTCGCAAAGCAATAATGCAGGGCAATCCGGTAAAACCTATTGTCGCGGTGTGCAATACACAGATACTAATGGCATTGCACATTTCACAACAATTTATCCGGGGTGGTATGCAGGGCGGATCACGCACATTCACTTTCAAATATTTTTAACCAACTATGGCAGCAGCGCAAAATCAACCGCCATTTCGCAAATGGCATTTCCCGCGGAGATTACTACCGCTGTTTACAATTCCGATTTATATAAAAGCAAGGGGCAAAATACCTCCGTAAAAACTTTTGCGGCAGACAATGTATTTAGCGATGGTGTGGAATATCAACTCGCCACCGTTACCGGCAATGTGACCGATGGATTGATAGCAGAGTTGGAAGTGGGAATAGCGATATAATTTATTTGTATCTATTTTACGTGCGGAACACGCGCAACAAGCCATCCAGTTTGTGGATTTCCTGTTCGAGATGATCGCGCGATTGGCTGGCTCGCTCACCGGCTTCATAATTTTGTTGCGCTTGTTGCAAAATGGTATCCATGCTGCCGGTGATTAATTGCATGGAATGTTTTTCTTCTTCAGAAGCACGCTCAATTTGCGAATTCATTTGGCGGATTTGATCGACAGCGCTCACGATATTAGCAAATGCTTCAGATGTATTGGCGATCCGCTCTTTAATCACCAACGCCTTTTGCTGGGCGCCATTCATCACTTCAACGGCTTTACTGGAACCTGTAGTGAGATTGGTAATAATGGTTTCAATCGCCTTGGTTGATTCCTGGGTACGCGACGCGAGGCTACGCACCTCGTCAGCCACCACCGCAAAACCGCGCCCGGTCTCACCGGCGCGTGCCGCTTCAATTGCTGCATTCAGAGCCAACAAATTGGTCTGCTCTGCAATGCTGCGAATAACTTCCAGCATGGCGCCAATATTGCGGCTGTCGACAACCAGCCCGGATATAACCCGGGAGGCGTTATCAACTTCCTGCACAACTTCATCAACGCCCTGTTGTGCAGAGGCAACAATTTTATTGCCCGCGCTGGTAATACTGGTTGCATCGGTGGAAGCCTGGTTAGCCCCCACTGCAGCTTCGGCAATCTGGTTCAAGGTATTGGAAATACTGTCCACCGCCGTAGCTACTTGCGAAATTTCGCGCAGTTGTGCGTCGCAACCTTGCGCTGCCTTGGTAATTGATTGGGTAATTTGAACGCTTGTCGCCGTTAACGTGTGATTGCTCGATTGCGCCTGACTGATGAGCAACTGTAATTTTTCTACAAAGCGATTAAATGCATGGGCCAGTTGCCCGAGTTCCGTTGTTGGATTTTCGTTGGGCAAACGAGCCGTTAAATCGCCGGAACCGGACGCCAGCTCATGCAGGTTTTCAGTTACGCGCGACACGGGTTGTACAATCATTTTATTTGCAAACACTGCAATCAGCCCTGCCATCACCACGCTGATTAACAGCGCTGAAAATAATTTCAACGACGCAGCACTTTGTAACTCAGCAACATTGCCAGTTTCACTTTCAACCTTACTATCCGCCTCCTCTTCCATTTCACCGATAAATGCGAGCAGCGCATCCAGTTGGTTATTTAATTGTGCGTACTCGTCCGCTGCCGCAGTACCGGCTTGTAACTTTGTGATCAATGCAGTGCGTGTTGCATGATAGGTTTGCAATTGCTGATTCAATTTACCTACCGTTTCCTGCCCCATTAAACCTGACTCTTTCATTCGACCAAGCGCCTCATTTTCCATGGCGATGGCTGCGTCCAATTGTCCTTGCACTTCGGCCATGGTTTTCTCGTTGTAATAGAGTTTTTGTAGCACAATAATTTGTGCCTCCAGGCCGATTTGCCCTTCCATTGCACCATCGGCAGCATTCCATGCAGGGCCGGAAATATAATTCAATAGGCCACCCAATTTTTGGCTCGCGCTAAATCCGACAAACGTATTTATCCCAATCAAGGCAACAAACCCGACTACGAGCAACATTATTGATTGCTTGATATTCATTGCGTCCTCGTAATTCTTGTTAGCTAACAGAAATAATTAACAGCGAAAAATTCAAAATCAAAATTCGATATAGGCACGGGCGCCCAGAGCGATTGCATCATCAAGGGTTTGATCCATCGAGGGATTCTGGATATAAAAGAAACTGGCTTGCACATCCAGGTGATCGACCACCGGGGCATAATAGGTAAGCTCCCATGCGGTCTCCGCGCGATCCAGATTATCGTTCGCAGCAAGATATGGGTCCCCATTACGCGCGTGCGCCACTGCCAAACCGACACCATCGCCCTCCAACCAAAAACTGGTAAAGGTGATGCCTGTGCCGCCGTAGTATTCCAACTGATTAATTTCATCGTCCGCTTGGCCCAATTGCACAAACACCGCAGCAACGTCATTAATATTTTTTTCCGCAATAAAATAAACACCGGTGTTTTCATCGATAAAGTCGCCGTCGACCGGATTTTCTACTTCGGCGGTTTGCTGCCAGATGCCCAATGCTGCTTTATCCTTATTTTCATTTGTCCAACCCCATTCGACACCGCTGAATAAACCATCGCCATTGTTAAATTGCACATGGGTGCCGCGTGGATTATCCGGATCACCGGGAATGCCATCGTAAGTAGCGACGAGTAAATATTGGTGGTCGCCTTCAAGGGTGAAGACCAACCCAACCGAGGTAGTGGAAAACATTGAAGGGCCGGCCTGTGCTGTTTCAGGACCTATGCCAAACGAGGAATGGGTAAACAAACCGGCAGAGTCGAGTGAATAAAATGTCGAGTTGTAATCGTGCAGACCCAATAACACTTTTACGCTATCGTCCGCAAAACTGTGTTGATACCAGAATTCATATAATTTGAGCGCTTCGTCGGTGGCGATGTTAGATAAACCTTGTATATCGCCCACATCATCGGATGGGTTATCCCCGGTATCGCCCAACACATAAGCAAACCATTCGCCGCCACCCCACCAACCGGCAGCCTCTGTATCAATCGCGAGCGTCAGATCCAGATTCGCTAACTCACTGGAATCTTCTTCTATACCGCCATCGATATTGGTAAGAGACTCAAGCGTCAATGCACCCGCCCATTCATAGGCAGGTGCCGCGTGCAAACCAGCGCATTGAGTAACGATAAGGATCGATAAAACTACAGCGAGTTTTTTCATAGCCAACAATCCCCTGCCTCTTTTTAATAAGTGCAACAAGGCAATGCTGACTAGGAGTATAGACAGGGATTAAACACATCACGGTTTATCGTAAAAAAATCAAACCGTTTATCGTTTAATGAAATTAGAAAAAATTGTTTAGGCTAAAAACAGATATTCATTCTTGCTGCTGTTGAAGCGCCAACTTTCTTTTGGTGAGCGCCGTCGCTTCGTGCTCCAGCGGATTTTCCGGCCAGGGGTGGCGGGGATAACGACCGCGCATTTCTTTGCGCACCTCGGGATAGGCTTGCTGCCAGAACGTTTGCAGATTGGTAGTGATCGCAAGCGGACTACCATTGGGCGAGAGCAGATGAATTTTCAGTGGAATTTTTCCACCGCCGAGCTGCAAGTGTTCGCAGCCAAAAAATTCCTGCAATTTAGCGGATATCTGCGCGCTACCATCACTGGAGAAATCAACATTCACGCTCCGGCCACTGGGCAAATCAATTTTTCCCGGCAGCAGCTGTGCAATTTTCTGGCAACTATCAAACCCCACATAAAATTCCAGCGCATCCAGGAGTGGTAAATGATCCAATTGCGTCGCTTCATTTAAAAACGGCTGTAGCCACAGGTGTAAATTGCGCACCAGTGTGGCTTCATCCAACGCGGGCAATTCACATAGCTCCAAACGAGAGACCACACGTGCCCGCTCCAGTAATGCGCGCGCTTTGTCGCTCCAAGCCAAATGGTCCAGACCTTTTTCCGCAATTAATGCGCGAATATGCTCCACCAATTTTTGCGCAATATCATTTGCCTGGACCTGCTGCCAGGTTTCATCAATAACAACTCCGCCCATCAACCAACGTGTGTGCTCTTGCCAACGCTGCTGTTTAAATACCAGGTTGGTTTGCGCCAGGCTAAGTTGTCGCTGTTGTTCAGCGGTTAATTGCAACGCAATACCCACGCCCGAATGGCTTTTAGGCTTGGTATTGATTAATGGAAATACCGCCCATTGCGCATCCAGATTACCTTGCGATTCAACGCTCATTCCTGAGTTCAATCTGTAGCGTCCCGACTCCTGTCTAAACCCGATGCGATCAGTAAATGCGCGTGCCAGCCAGATTGCATCCAGTGACGCCAATGTTTTTTGCAAAGACAGTGCGCCCAACCAACGTTTCTGTTGCGCCTGCCACTGGCGGTTGCGCGCCAGCTCGCGTGCAGCATCTTCCAATAATGCAGACAGATCTTGTTCTGCGGCCAATTCAAAATGTAACGCGAGCGACAAGAGCAAAGCCGCTTCACTGATCACTTGCTTATGCTGCAATAAAAAGGCAGCAATACGCGGATGTGTACCCAGCGCGCTGACCATTTTTCCTTGCTCTGTCACTTGCCCTGCTCCATCAAGCAAATTCATTTTTTGCAGTTGCTGCAACGCAAAATCGAGCGCAAGTTTATTCGGTGCTTCCAGCCACGGCAGTGAATCAACAGGACTACCCCAATGGGCAATGCGCAGCGCCAGTGGTAAATAATCGGTGGCGCGAATTTCCGGCAAATCGGCAGCGGCAAGTGGCTGGTCCTGCGACCAGAGCCGAATGCAGCACCCTTCCTGCACACGTCCTGCGCGCCCGCGGCGCTGCTCGGCACTCGCCATGCTGATACGCGCAGTGCGCAAGCGAGTAATGCCGGTGCGCTGCTCATAATCCGCACGACGCGCGAGACCAGAATCGATCACCAGCGTGACATCAACAATGGTCAATGAGGTTTCCGCAATATTGGTGGAGAGAATCAGGCGCGGCCCTTCTGCCGGATCTAAAGCGGCGGTTTGCTCATGGGAAGGAACACGGCTGTGCAAACGAAAGATTTTTTGCGCAGGAAACTTTTGTGCGACCACACTTGCGCAATTTTCTATCTCGCGCCAGCCGGGCAAAAAAACCAACACCGTCTCGTTCTGCCATTGCGGATAACTGCTCAATGCGCGCAGCAATTGTTCTTCAATTTTTTCCGCGAATGCGTTTGGATTTTGTTTGGCAGGTTGATATTGAATACCGACCGGGAAGCAGCGCCCCGGCGCAAATAAACGATTGTTGATTTGCTGTTGCAAGGCGGGATCCGGTGTTGCACTCATCAACACCAATTGCAAATCGTCGCGCAGGATTTGCACCTCTTGCAAAAATGCCCAGGCCATATCCTGGTTTACACTGCGCTCGTGAATTTCATCGAGCATCACGCAGGCGACGCCGTCGAGCGTGGGATTTTGCAATAAATGTTGCAGCAAAATTCCGGGGGTCATTAATACCAAACGCGTATTGGCACCCATGCGCGAATCGTAAGGAATTTGATAGCCAACTTGCTGCCCCGGCGCTTCGCCCAGCAATTGGGCAAGTCGTTGTGCGAGTGCTTGCGCTGCAAGAACTCGCGGTTGTACCAGCCACACTTGCTGATCGGCAGGCGCTTGCGCCAACACCCACAGTGGCGCAAGCGTCGATTTACCTGCACCTGGTTCTGCTTCAAGTAATAGCGGCGTCTTGGCGAGCGCCGCAACAAACTCATCGTGAAGTGCACTTAAGGGTAGATCGGGCAGCTGCATTGAAATTCCAGAAACATTCACATTAAAAATACAAATCGAAACATCTTAAAATTGGTAGGCCAATTTAATTCCCGCAGAAACATTGCGGCCGAGCGCTGGTTCAAATGCGCGGCCATTGGCCTGGTTGACAATGACGGAGCCCACATAATTTTCATCTGCAAGGTTGGCTAATTTTATCCACCAATCCAATTGCAGTGAATACACGGGGTAAATGCCCTGCGCACCTATATCGACCGTATTAAATGCGGGTGCGTAATCCTGATTATTGTCGGCGGTATAAATACGTGAACGCTGTTGAAAACTTAAATCCAACTGTAACAATTCATTCGCAAACGGCCACCATTGTATACCCAGTTGATACTGCTCGCCCGCAACACCGGGCAATTGGTTGCCATCCCATTCGCCGGCCGAGTAGATTGCATCGAGCCATTGCAAACTCAATTGGGTACTCACTTGTGGATGCAGGTCATAGCGGCCAAATAGTTCGATGCCGTCGCGCTCCGTTTCGGCGGCATTGCTGTAACTGGTGCGACCATTGAGCGACTGGTCGACAACAATTTCGTTTTCCGTATCAATAAAAAATTGTGTCAGGGTCAATTCGCGCGTGTCATCCGGGCGATAACCAATACTCCATTGTTGCTGGTGATTAATAGCCGCCTCCAATTCGGTATTTAATCCCGTCGCGCCTGTTTTGTAAGCCATTTCAGTCAGCGTTGGGGTTTCATAACCGCGGCCACCGCTAACCGATAATTCCCACGCGGAACCCAATACATAATTGGCGCCGACAGCCAAGGCGTTTTCATGATAATCGCGCGCGCCGGAATCGTCCGGATTGCCGGAGACAATAAAATCATCCACCACATCTATATCCATATCCATGTAGCGGGCGCCAGCGTATAGCGCTAATTTTTCAACAGGACTAATTCGAATTAATGAATAGGCGTCCCGGCTTTGCACATCGCCAGTGTCATCGCGCCGCAGCTCGCCTGCTGTACCAAAATCATTGACGTAACCGCGACGATGATCCTCCATTTGCGCCAGCTCTGCGCCGAAACTAATTTCGGTAGGCAAATTAAACAATTCCATGCTGTGGGTAATGGTGCCGCTCGCGCCGGAAAAATCGCGCGCTAAATCCACTACACCGCCGCTACTGGTAATTGCATCGCCCGCAAAGCCCAAATATTGTTCGATGTTGCGCTCACCCTGCCACAACCCGGATTGCCAACGCGTTGCACCCGAGTTATCGCGCAAGCTGATAGATGTTTGTTGATGCCCGACAATTTTGCGGGTATCAAACAATTCTGCTGCCGTATTTTTTTGCCAGGGATCTTGTTGCCACTGCGCGGGAGTTAAACCTAACGGGTCCTGCAACAGCGGATCATCGCTGTAATCGTGTTTAATAATGACATCGAGATTATTGTCTGTGGTGTAAAAAAATTGCACACCCGCTTGTTGCCGCTCTGCGCGCGAATGTGGGCGCTCGCCGTCAATATCAGTGTTGGCAAATTGAGCACGCATGGCGATGTTGCCACTGCGCCATTCGCCATTCACTGTTTGTCGGTCAAGCCCTGGATCGCCTGTCGCCAAACCAACATTTATTTGGCTCGACTGCGGCGCCGCTGTTTGTAATGCGATAACACCACCAGCCCCATTGCCATAAAGTGCTGCGATGGGGCCACGCAATACTTGCGCACTATTTATGTTATCGAGCATCACACTGCCCAATTGGCCTTGGCCGTCCGGTGTGGACATAGGAATTGCGTCCACCTGCAAATCAATTCCGCGCACACCAAATGCCGAGCGGGCGCCAAATCCACGCAAACTAATGCGCGTATCCTGCGCATAGTTGGTGCGCGAATCCACTTGCACTCCGGGCATTATTTGTAGCAACTCAGCCGGATCTATACGCGCGCCCACCGCAAAATCCCGTGCGGTTTTTGTTACCACCTGACGGCTTAATTCAGTGGCAAGCCTGCGCTCACCCGAGACAGTTAAGGTCTCTATTAATTCTGACGAATTAGGTGCAGCAGTTTGTGCAAACGAGACTCCCGGCAACACAGCGACAATATTAGCGGCCAATAATGACCTGAGGGGAAAATGGCGATAATTCATAGCAATCCAACATGGGAAAATGAAAGGCTGAAGCAGAGCATAAGCCCGAGTAAAAAAAGTGAACTTATTCTGCTAAAAATGCGACAAAGTCTCATTAAGTAAAACGAATTTTTACATCGAACAAACATCGCCTGTTATTTTGTGAACAGCCTCTATACTCAGAAAAAACATCAGGACGATTTTATGCAACAAGAATTCCGCGACCAACTTGTAAGGCTGCGCCAACAGTTTGCAACAAGCCTGCCTGAGCGCGCGCGCCGCCTGGAAGAAATCTGGAGCCATTTGCGTCACTTAAACTGGAGTGCGCAAGGCATTGCTGCCTTACAACAATTCGCCCACAAACTCGTCGAGGCTGGCACCAGTTTTGGTTTCCCTGAGTTGCGCCAGGCCGCACACCAGCTTGAAAACTTCATCACCGACTTAAACGAACTGGGGCGCAGCTTTGGCGGACAGGAATACACCCAGCTCGAAGATCACGTTCGCCACCTAAGCCAAATAATGACCAATACCGCCAGTGGCAACGCGCGGCAGGATCCGCTGCCCTCATCAACCAATACACCCAATTACCCCGAAGCCAAAGGTAAAACCGTTTTTTTAGTCGACCCCGACCGTGTACTGGCGTCGCTTTGCACCGCCTATTTGCGCACTGCCGGATTTACTGTGGAATATTTTGATAATCCCCAATCCTGCATGCAGCGGTTGTATCTCGACTCCCCTGCGGCAATCCTGCTGGATCCGGATTTTGAACGCTCAGGCCTCCAAGCGTTAGGTAATTTGCATCGAATCAAAGCCTTGCTCACCCAGGACACCCCCATCATCCTCATGTCCGGGCGCACCGACGTAAACGCCAAGTTACGCGCCTTGCGCGCGGGGAGCAGCGACTATCTTGTCAAACCGCTCGATTTCAATTTTTTGGTGGAAAAGCTCATTACTGTCATCAACCAGCACAGCAAAACCCAGCGGGTAATGATTGTTGATGACGATCCGGCAATGAGCGGCCTGGAAGAAGAGATCTTGCGCTATGCCGGTATGGAAGTTCTGTGCGTAAACCAACCCTTGCACAGTTTGCAACGCGCCGCCAAATTCAAGCCCGATCTGGTGATCCTGGATATGCACATGCCCGACATCAACGGCATGGAGCTAGCAGTGTTGTTGCGCCAGGACCCGGAGTTTCTACTATTGCCGATTATTTTTGTCACTGCCGATACCGATACCAATCTGCATAAAAGTATCAAGGCGCTCGGCGTAAACGCCCTGCTCACCAAGCCGTTTGAGGCCACTGAATTGATCAGCGTGTGTGAACAGGCGCTGGCTGATACCGCGGCCCTGAAAAATCGCGTCGCACGAGTTACCCGCCATACCCAGCAGCGGCCCCAACAGATTAATCGCAGCTACTTTTTTACCGCCCTGGAAGATGAGTTGCAGAACAACAGCCTGGGGAACCAAAACAGTGCCCTCTATTATTTCAGTGTCGATAAGCTCGAAGAGCTAACCCATACGCTAGGCAAGGTAGAGTTGATTGATTTACACGATCAATTTTGCCGCCGCCTGAACGAAACCGTGGGCAGAGATGAGCAGTGGATGGGGTTATCTACCATGGTCGCTTGCGTGCTGGCGGGTAAACGCAGCCCGGAATTCCATCGCCAGCGGGGCGAACAATTGATCAAGCACCTCAGTTCACCGGCGTATATCATCAAAGGCAAGTCGCTTGATCTGCAAATAAAAGTCGGAATTGCGCCGCTTCATTCTGACTTGGGAACTGCTAACAATGCCTTATTCCGCGCTGAACAGGCGTTTGATGCCAGTATCAACGGCGTCACTCAAAACACGAGTGCGCCACAGTCGCCACCAAACCCGACAAACCGCGACAAGAACCTGCCCGACCTCTCGCAGATTGTGCTGAGCAGGGACCTCAGCCTTGCTTTCCAACCCATCATCAGTTTGGAAGAGGCGCAGATAGAACATTTCTCTGTGCTTACCCGTCTGCGCAATGAAAACGGCGAACCAATTGCTGCCGGGCAATTTTTAAACCGCATCACCCAACCTGGAAAGCGCCTTGAACTGGATCGCTGGGTATTGCAGCAGGCGGTGAGTGCCATTGCTGAAAATAGCAAAACGCGCGAACACGCCACCTTATTTATACATTTAGCGGAAGAAACCCTGCAGCAAAGTGCCTTTTTCTCATTTGCGGCCAATGTGTTGCGCTCCTCGCGCCTGCGTGGTGAGGAACGCTTGATATTCATGCTGGAAGAGAATTGGATTATTAATCACTTCCATCAAGCACGTGAAATCGCTAAAGCCTTGCGCGATATACGTTGCAGCATTTGTATCACCCGCGCCGGGGAAAACAGCCAGATGCTGCCATTGCTGGCTGACTTGCAGCTGAGCTATCTGCGCCTGTCCCCGAAACTGACTGGCGATAACAACAACCCGAAAATACTGGAAGAATTAATTGCCGCCGTGGCCGGCCGCAATATTAAAGTCATCGCCACCCAGATCGAGAATTCCCGCAATCTCTCCAGTTTATGGATGCAGGGTGTGCGGTTATTTGAAGGCTTTTTCATCCAGCCGCCGGATGCCGGTTTCCATCTGCAAAATGACATTATTTTTGCCAAGGAGTTAGTCCAGGGTAATGGCTTCAGTTCATCGTAAAGAGTGTCGTAATAAGCGGAAAAACCGCCAAATTTGCCAATAATCGCAATAACTTATATATTTGCTGCCTGTTTTTTTGCCGCACATAAGTTGGTATCCAGCTATGTACCATCGGCAGCAAGTGCTGATATAGCGAAAAAAGCTCTGATAAAGCACCCCCCTGATCAATCATTCGCTGGCCTGTCATTGACTGGCTTTGGCAGATTGTTTTTTTCACACACGATGTATTTTTTATCGACGCCACAGCGTTATTTTTTGGAGAACACCATGTCACCGCTCATGAATACTTATGGCACCAGAACCCTGACCCTCACCAAGGGCGAGGGCAGCCGAGTATGGGATGACAGTGGTAAATCCTATCTGGACGGAATCAGCGGTATCGCAGTATGCGGCCTTGGCTATTCTCATCCGGCGGTAACCAAAGCGCTGTCAGAACAAGCGGCGACTTTGTTGCACGTGTCCAATCTGTACAACATCCCCCAACAACAACGCTTGGCAGATTTGCTGATTCAAGTGTCGGGCATGGATAAGGTTTTCTTTTCCAATTCCGGCGCCGAAGCCAATGAAGCGGCGATCAAGATCGCGCGGAAATATGGCAATGACAAGGGCGTGAAAAATCCTGCCATTATCGTGATGGCCAACAGCTTTCACGGCAGAACACTCGCCACCCTGAGCGCCACTGGCAATACCAAAGTGCAAATTGGCTTTGAGCCATTGGTGGAGGGTTTTATTCGCGTCCCCTACAACGATGTTGCAGCGGTGAAGGCAGCGGTCGCCGAGCACAAAAATATAGTCGCGATATTGGTCGAGCCGGTCCAAGGTGAAGGTGGTGTGCGGGTGCCAGCTGCGGATTACCTGAATCAGTTGCGCACCATTGCCGATCAACATGAGTTGCTGCTGATGCTGGATGAGATTCAAACCGGCAACGGCCGCACCGGCACTTTCTTCGCTTACCAACATAATGGCCTGTTGCCAGATGTTGTCACTACCGCCAAAGGCTTGGGCAATGGTGTACCCATTGGCGCCTGCCTTGCTCGCGGCAAAGCGGCAGATGTTCTCCAGCCAGGCAACCATGGCACCACTTTTGGTGGCAACCCATTGGCTTGCAGTGCCGGCATTGCAGTAATCGAAACCTTGCAATCATCCAATTTGGTCGCCCATGCAAAAGTCTTGGGCGATAAGTTACTGGCTGCCTTCAAAACAGCCTTGGCCGGCAATGCCAAAGTGACCGAGATTCGCGGTAAAGGCTTGATGATTGGTATCGAACTGAATGCCCCCTGCCCTGAGTTGGTTCAGAAAGGCCGCGATTTGGGTATTTTGATTAACGTTACTGCCGTCAACACCATCCGTTTATTGCCAACATTCATCCTCACCGAGGCTGAAGCGGATGAGCTGGTCAGCAAAGTCGTACAACTGGTTAACGAGTTTTAACCCGGTAGTGAATGAGTTTTAACCACGAAGTAAAGAGTTTTAAATAGGCGCGCGCATAAAGCGCGCGCTGCAATAAAAGAGCAATGATTATGGTTCCCCCAAAGGCACCGAGACATTTCCTAACCCTCGCCGATATTAACCGCGCCGAACTACAGCAGATTATTGCGCGCGCCATCGAACTCAAAGCCATGCTGCGTGCGGGCAAAGCTCCCGAGCTGCTCAATAACAAAGTGCTGGCCATGATTTTTGAAAAAAACTCTACCCGCACCCGCGTTTCCTTTGAATCCGGTGTTGCCAAGCTGGGCGGCCATGCGATTTTCCTGTCTACCAAAGATTCGCAACTGGGTCGCGGTGAGCCAATCGAAGACTCGGCGCGCTGTATCGCGAGCATGGTCGATATGGTCATGATCCGCACCTATGCCCACGACACAGTTGAGCGCTTTGCCGAATACTCGCGTGTTCCGGTAATCAATGGCCTCACTGATGAATATCATCCCTGCCAATTGCTGGCTGATATCCAAACCTACGTGGAGCAACGCGGATCACTCGCGGGCAAAACTGTGGCGTGGGTAGGCGATGGCAACAACATGTGCAATAGCTATATCCAGGCGGCGGAACTGTGCGATTTTGAGTTGCGCATCGCCACACCAAAAGGTTTTGAACCGGAAGACGAGTTTGTCGCCCCCTACCAGAACCGTGTCACCCTGACGAATGATCCACGTGCAGCTGTCGCAGGTGCAGATCTGGTAGTTACCGATACCTGGGCATCAATGGGTCAGGAAGATGAAAAGAAACAGCGCGAGAAAATCTTTAGTGGCTACCAGGTCAATAAAGAGTTAATGAGCTTCGCCAAGAGCGATGCTCTCTTTATGCACTGTTTGCCTGCCTATCGCGGCAAAGAAGTTTCGGCTGAAATCCTCGACGCACCTGATGCAGTGGTATGGGAAGAGGCGGAAAACCGTATGCACGCACAAAATGCGTTGATGGAATTCCTGTTCAATCAATAGTTTGGCTGTTCGCTACAAGCAAACACTCGACAAAACAGTAAAGCCCGCTAATCCCCAAAATTAGCGGGCTTTTTTATTGGGCACCAAAATGGCCGCCAATATGACAACGTTACCAATAGATGCACCATTACCAACCACGAAAAAACACCAACATATTACACTTGGTAACACTTTTTGATGAAACCGCCCCAAAATCATACTTTTAATAACACAATGAAATCTAAATAATTTTTTATATTCATTATATGAATAAAAATAATGAATATTTCGGTTTTTGGGCAAAAACAATCTTAAAAATCGTAACCAAAAGTAACAAAAAGGTAACGTAACCTGCTTATAATTCTGCCGTGGGTGCAGTTAAACAATGTTGGTTAATCTTACTTTTTGAGGCTTTTATCATGTCAAATTCATTCGTATCTAAATTTGTTGCCGCCGTTTCACTCGCTAGTCTGTCAACCTTGTCAGTAATGGCACACGCTGAAGCATTTGCGTCCTATCAAGAAGTTCCCGGCGTAGTTACCAAAGTAGATTCAGCCGAGAGCACTATTACTATTAAAACTGAAGATGGCGTTACCAAAACATTTAGTGTTTTGAAAGACGCAAAAGTCGCTACTGAAAAAGGTCGCACCATGTCATTAAATTCTTTGGCGAAAGGTGACACCGTAGTACTGAAAAATCGTATTTCGACTCCTGCTGCCGACTTGACGCAAGCGCAAGTGTCATCAATGAAATAAATGCATTCGCCAGAATTAAATCCATAAAAAGCATTGACCACTCAATGAGCCCCATTTGGGGCTTATTGTAATTTTCACTTTAATCTTTTCAGCTTTCTTCTCTTCGCACCTAAATATTTTTCCTAAGGTTACTAATTATTGCTGTCACCAAAATGACGCTGTAATTTGCATCGGCAAATAATTCTTATTGCTGCATACGTATTCAAACCATCCCACCAAATTATTTACCGTATTCTGATATTGGAAGTTGTTGTTGCACCTGACATGCATACAAACCTAATAAAGATAATCATCCAAACTTCGGTAAATCATTATGAAAACACTCCCCAAACTTATGTTTGCTTTTTTGTTGTACCCGTTAATTTCTATTCCGGTGAATGCGCAGACAACCTTTGTGCATTTGTTTGAATGGCAATGGAATGATATTGCCTCTGAATGTGAAAATGTTTTAGGGCCAAAAGGTTATGCAGCGGTACAAGTATCGCCACCACAAAAATCAGTTGCGGGAAGTTTTTGGTGGACGCGCTACCAACCCGTCAGTTATTCCATTGAAGGCCGCTCGGGAACACGCGCTGAATTCGCTAGCATGGTCGCGCGCTGCAAAGCTGTTGGTGTCGACATTTACGTAGATGCTGTCATCAATCACATGGCTGCAGGCAACCGCAATTTCCCTGAAGTTCCTTACAGTGTTAATGATTTCCACACTTGCACAAGCAATATTGATTACACCAATGCGTGGCAAGTACAAAATTGCGATCTGGTTGGATTGAACGATTTAAAAACCGAATCCGATTATGTACGTGGAAAAATTGCGGCTTACATGAATGATTTATTAAGTATGGGCGTAGCCGGTTTTCGCATAGATGCTGCGAAACATATGCCCAGTGCAGATATCGCCAATATCGTAAGCCGTTTAAATGGTAACCCCTATATTTTCCAGGAAGTAATCGGTGCAGCGAATGAACCTATTACACCAGCGCAATACACTTATATCAGTGATGTCACTGAATTTAATTTCAGTAATACTCTGGGGCATTATTTTAAGGGCCGCGCACCGTTAAAAGATTTACGCAACATAGGTGTATGGAGCGGATGGTTAGCCAGTAGCGATGCCGTGACTTTTGTTGCCAACCACGACAACCAACGGCAAAACACCAGCAATATCGTGACCCACAAAGATGGCATGAACGTGAATAATATTGCCCACGTTTTTATGTTGGCATTTCCTTATGGCTATGCTGAAGTTATGTCCAGTTACGATTGGTCCAATCACGACCAAGGCCCACCAACCAGCGCAGCGAGCAATTGCAATAACGGTTGGTTGTGCGAACACCGCAATCGGGAAATTGCGAATATGGTGGGCTTTCGCAACGCAACTAAAGATGCATTTTATTTATCTAACTGGTGGGACAACGGGGCAAACCAAATTGCGTTTGGTCGCGGGAGCCTGGGTTTTGTAGTGATAAATGGCGAAAGCAGCGGCATGAATGTAACCCTGCAGACCGGTTTGGCTGCAGGCAGTTATTGTAATGTGATCAACGGCGATTTTGTTAATGGCAATTGCACTGGTGCCAGCATTACCGTTGCGGCTAACGGCACCGCAACATTTAATGTAGCCGCAAAAAGCGCAGCTGCAATTCATGTAAAAGCAAAGAATGGCGATACCACTGGCAACAACTGTGTGTATTCGTCCATGAAATTGCGCGGCACTTTTAATAATTGGAGCAGCACCGACATGGTGTGCAATGCAGGCACTTGGATCGGCAGCGCAACTTTTTCTGGGAGCAGCACCGACCGATTTAAATTCGATGCTTACGGCAATTGGGTCAATAATTGGGGAAATAATAATGGCGATTCAATTGCCGACGCTGGCGGCAATGATATTGCTGTGACTACAGCGGGCACTTATGCCATCTCATTTAACGATGCCAGTTTGCAATACTCAATTGCGCCAACCAATAGCGCCAGCAGTGCCGCATCCAGTTCTGTTGCCAGTTCCGTCGTCAGCAGCGCATTTGCAAGTTCAAGCAGCGCCGTAAATTCAAGCAGCGCAATAAGTTCGAGCAGCGCATCGAGCTCTACAGCGGCAACAGTGAGCGTGAATTTTACTTGTCAAAATGGCACAACCTATTCAGGGCAAAGCGTGTATGTCGTTGGTAATAATGCAACCTTGGGCAACTGGGCGGCAGCATCGGCAATCAAACTCAACCCGACCAGCTACCCAACCTGGACAGGCACAATTCAATTGCCAGTCAATACGGCAATTGAATGGAAATGTTTAAAGCGCGAGGAAAATAATGCGGCAGCGGGCGTTCTCTGGGAAAGCGGCAACAACAACGCATTTAATACTGGCAACACAACCAACGCCGTAGGCGGCTTTTAAAAGCGGGAAAGCAAATCTGTTTCAAAACGGAAAAGCTAAAAATAATAAGGCGGCTGATTAACATCAGCCGCCTTATTAGTCGCACGAAAAATTAATTAACAATGACTAAAAAAATATCAAACCGTTAAATTAATTTCCTGCACCACACCCACCTTACCATCCTCCGTTAAATAAATACCCGAGTTCGCCACTTCGCCTAACGAATTATTACTCGCATCCTTTAATTGGAATGGCGATGACACATGCCCTAAAAAAATGGCTCCGATATTTTTATCGCCCAACGCAGCCAATTGGGTAGAACCATCTTCATTGGTCATCCAAACACGCAACTGGTGATAAATGCTATCCCCTTCGTCGATAAAATTGTTGCCGTCTTCATCATACGCCGCCAGCTCGGCAAAGCCGCGCCCACTGCTGGGGCCAAATAATTCACTTCCGTTATTAATACTGCCATCACCATTACGATCCAGCGCCAAATAACCACTACCCGGACGCAGGCTCGCAATTTGCTCAGCGGTTCCATCGCTATCCAAATCAAATTCAAAACGGGTCTGGCTAAGTGATGCACCCAAGCCATCAAAATTAATCACCAGTGGATCAATTTTTTTGCTGCCCATTTCAATATTCAGATTAGACTCTTGCACAAATTCGCGGCTCATTTTCATGGCGACCGAAAAGTTAAACTCGCGCCCATCCGCCGTGCGCACTACACCTTCAGCCTGAAACTTCATCGTTTCCTGCTCCTGATAGCGCTCGTGCCGCTGGTACGTCAGCCCCGGACCGGAACCCCGGCTTACCATCATTTGCATTGGTGGTGATGTATCAACATTCAGGGTCTGGTGGCTGCCCTCCCGGGATTTCGTTTCCGACTGTTGTTTTGTATCGGGCTGGATTCCGCCGGGAACTGCCAGATCCAAATCGCGACCAGTGATCGCCTTATACATCGCCTCAATAATCATCATATTCAAGCGCGAGCGCGAATCCAGCGGCGTATTCAAATCCAGCTTTTCGGTTTGACGGTACATCGCCAACAGCGAACCCGCACGGGAGAGGTCTACCGCCACAGCTTGCTCTTGCTGTACCTCGTCGATTGGTTGTGCGTTGGGGACGGGCTGGTCCAGCCAGTAGTCCAGTCGCTCGGTAACACTGTGTTCTTCGCGATAATCACGCTGCGCGGCCATCCCAATTTGGGAATTGGAAATAATCATAAATCCATCCGTTTCTAGTAGGGATCAAAGAAACCGCAATCACAAAAAATGCGGGTCAGCCTCTATAGCGGCAAAAACGCTGTTTTTTTGAGCTTTATTTGGCGCGAAAATTAGAATTTATGGTTATGAAAGATGCCATCAAGAGCTGGATTTAAATGTGAAAGGCAATAAAGGGACGCTGAAACAACCAGTTTTCAGTTACGTGCGAGGACTAGCTGGTTTTTGTAACGCTGGTGGAGGATATTCACGCGGAAAACATAAGTCTTGGTTTCTTCATAAGGCGGAATGCCCCGGAACTTTTCAACTGCACCCGGGCCAGCATTATAAGCCGCGGTCGCCATAGTGATGCTGCCATCAAAGCGCTTCAGCAAGTACGCCAGATATTTCACACCACCCTCGATATTCTGCGCCGCGTCCGCCGAATCGCTCACGCCCATATCTTTGGCGGTACCCGGCATCAACTGCATCAATCCCATCGCGCCTTTACGCGAACGCGCCAGAGGATTGAAATTGGACTCAGCATGGATCACCGCCCGCACCAGCGACGGATCCACACCGTGTTTTTTAGCCGCTTGGGTAATCAGGTAAGTGAACTCGGTTGTATGGAGCCGGATACCACGCCAATCCACCCGCGATAAAGGATTACAGGCATAACAAGAGGTGTAGACGATCACTTCATATGCGGATTTTTTCGGCTGGCGATCGGAATAAGCCACAGCGCCATCTTTTTGATATTTAAAGAACTTGAACGGCTGCTTACCGGCGGCGGCCTCTGCTGCCAAGCGCTCCTGCTCCCGGCGCGCCTTTTCTTCTGCTGCAGTCTTTTCTGCAATACGCCGGACATGTGCTTCAAAATCCTCAAGGCTGGATTCCTGCGTACTGCTTTCCTGGGGCGCGGTTTCCTGCGTTGAAATATCGCCAACGGGCTGCACTTCGGCTCCGGCATTTTGCACGTTGGCTTCAGCCAATAGCTCGGCACTGGTCAAAACCAGTAAAGGAAGAGCTAATGACCAAAGGGATTTACGCACAATACGACTCTCAATTAGCGCCAGTAAAACTACCATCAGGGAGATTGAGTGTAGCCCAAGCTGCGAGAAAATCTGTCACCAAAATCCATTTTCGTGAATTGATGCAGCTTCTCGGCAAGTCACCCAAGCGGATCCGTTATAAACGTCAGGACTCCAACCACACATCCCGTACCCAATGCCAGACCGACGGCCAGGTTTCATCGGTCAGGTCGCCATCGCGCCAGTACACCACCTCGCCCTCAGGCTCGACACAATAGTAACTACCGTTCACTTCGCACAGCGGCATCAAATAGCGCGGCACATCCAGCGACCATGCCACTGCCGTCACTTCGGGTAAATAGGTGTGGGAATTGGGATCGGCGGCGGTCACGGGCTCGATACTGCCGTAGACCACGTCGCTCGCTTCCAGCAGGAAAGTGCGCATATCGCGCGGAATGGGCAGGAGCAACTCTTCTTCTATCTCAACCAATCGCTCTTCATCGGGCAATTCCAAGGGCACGGGCACAGATTCATTATGCTCGCGTAACAAATCCAGAATTTCGTCGATATCGGCCATGGTACTACCTGCTCATTTTTAGGGGACAGGGACTATAGCCTGAACCATTCCCCCTAACAATAGCGGTGCCGGGTGCGATAAAAGCGGTTGGAATTGCTTAATGAAATAACGACAACTGTTGATCAACCAATTGGTTCAGCGATTCGTTGAGGAAATGCAAAATACTATCGGCCACGGGCGTGAGTTGTTTATCGATATAGTGCTGGTAATCAATCGGACTTTGGCGCAACGCCATATCCACTTCGTAGCGCCCAACCGGCTCAGGGCCATTGGTGGTAATCAAATAACTGATCCAATCCCCCCGGCGTAAACGCTCACCAGTTAACTGCACATATTTGCGTGCAGCCTGCACATGGGGTGGAACATTTTTTTGATATTCATGAAGATGGCGGCGCAGACGTTTGCGATAAATTAATTCCATATCGCGCATTCCAGCAAGCACCTCATCATTCGTCGCGCGCACAAAATCCAGATAGTCCTCACCGGCAAATACTTTCCGGTAGAGTTCACTTTGAAAATCTTTGGCCAGCTGCGTCCAATCGGTGCGCACATTTTCCAACCCTTTGAACACCATTTCACGCTCGCCATTCACATCCACTAAACCGGCGTAACGCTTTTTGGTACCTAATTCAGAACCGCGAATGGTCGGCATTAAGAAACGCAAATAGTGAGTTTCGTATTGGATCTCCAGGGCACTTTTAATATTGAATTCATCGCGTAGTGTTTTTTGCCACCAACTATTTAATTCCTTTGCCAGCCGCGCGCCGATTTTGTTACAGAGTGAAGCATCTTTCGGTGCCTTGCCGATGCAATTATTTTCCAACCAGACGAACAATGAATCTGTATCGCCATAAATAACCGCATAACCCTGTTGTTCAATCCATTCGCGGCTGCGCTGGATGATTTCATGACCACGCAAAGTGATGGAACTGCACACACGCGGATCAAAAAAACGGCAGCCCGTTGAGCCCAACACGCCGTAAAAGGAGTTCATAATAATTTTAATGGCGTGCGACAGAGGCGCATCTTTCTGTTGCTTGGCGCGATCGCGCGCTGCGGATAACTGTTCAATGATGGTGGGCAAAATATGCCCTTCACGCGCGAAATAAGCTTCATTAAATCCAGCGACAGTTTCAGCCTCATCGAGCTGCTGGTGTTGCGCCAGCCAGAACGCACAGGGGTCAATTAAAAACGTGCGGATGATACTCGGGTACAGGCTTTTAAAATCCAGAACCAATACATTGTCATAAATTCCCGGCCGGGAATTCATCACATAACCGCCGGGGCTAACGACATCGGACTCCAATTCGCCTTGATTCGGCGCTATATATCCGCGCCGGTGCAAACGCGGCAAATATAAATATTCAAATGCCGCGACCGAACCACCGATGCGATCCAACAATAAACCGGTTAACTGGCTGCGTTCCAACGCGAAATCCAATAGCTCTTGCTGGATAAAAATTTTCCACACCAATTCGCAATCACGCAGGTTATATTCGGCCAGTGCCGGCTTGTCGCTATGAAATAACTTTGTAATGTCCTCCCCACGATCATTACCAGTAAGTAATTTGCTTTCACCCAATAATTCCCGTGAGATATTTTGTAGCGAATAACTTTCGTAGCGATAATTTGCCGCTTTCAATAACTCGATACCATCGAGCGCCACGCGCCCTGGCATCACTACAAAACTGCGCCC
>DATIGS010000207.1:0-3669 GCA_035481425.1 Cellvibrio sp.
TTGTTACCTCCCGAGCTGGTTTCACCGGAGACGGAGGCATTGATCATCGTTATAGAATGATTTTTTGCTAACTCTTGCTCTAACAAGCTTACCCAGCCTTGTTGTATATCTATGCCATAGCCTGCACTCAGGCTGTCGCCCATCACCAATATTTTTGTCGGAGTTGATGTTGCGTTTTGCGCACAGGCAAGATTGGTGACAATTGTCAGGAGTAAAAACAGGTAAATCTTCATTTTGCGCATGGTTATCAAAATCCTATGACAATAGAATGGAAGTTCATCTTTTCTTAAAGGTTACTTAATTATGTCTGCTGTTGCTATGGTTCAAGCGAATTCAGTTACCAAACAAGTTGACACGCAAGAAGGTAATTTAACCATTCTGCATCCAATTTCAATGAGTGTAATGGCAGGCGAATCATTGGCGATCACCGGGGCATCTGGATCAGGCAAGTCTACCTTTTTAGGTATTCTCGCTGGATTGGATGTGCCCAGCAGCGGCGAAGTAATCCTGAACGGAAATAATCTTTCATTGTTGGACGAGGAAGGGCGGGCAAAAGTTCGCGCAGGAAATGTCGGATTTATTTTTCAGTCGTTCCAGTTACTGCCTGGCCTTAGTGCTCACGAGAATGTAATGCTGCCCCTCGAATTGCGTGGCGACAAAGCGGCAAGCAGCAAGGCGCGTGAATTTCTGGAGCGGGTTGGTTTGGCAAAACGCTTACACCATTATCCGCAACAACTCTCGGGTGGGGAGCAGCAGCGTGTTGCTATTGCACGTGCTTTTGCCAGTGAGCCAAAAGTGTTATTTGCCGATGAACCTACCGGTAATCTTGATAGTGCTACTGGTGCACGCATCATTGAGTTGTTGTTTGAATTGAACCGCGCCCAGGGTACTACCTTGATTCTCATTACTCACGAAGAGCGATTGGCGCAACTGTGTCAGCACCGAATAGAGTTGGCGGCTGGCGCTATAGTGTCAGGGCGGGAGTAAATGAAATGTTGTTGGCAATTAATTTATTAAGGCGTAATTGGCGCAGTGGCGAGTTGAAATTACTCGGCTTTTCATTATTACTGGCGGTTGCAGTATTGAGTGGGATTTCCATATTTACCAATCGTTTGGAAACAACCTTAATCAGCGAAAGTAATAGTGTATTGGGCGCTGACTATATTGTGCGTGGATCGCAACCGCACAATCCCGATTGGCCTGCCGCAGCAAAAAAGGAGAGCATCCAACAAACACAGGCGGCACTGTTTGCGTCAATGGTATTTGCGGGAGACGAAATGCATCTCGCTTCAGTCAAAGCGGTTGATGTTGGATATCCTCTGCGCGGGCAGTTCGAAATTAGCCGCGTACCTTTCGCGGTAAATCTCACTGATATTGAAGTTGCAAAAACAATCCCGGCACCTGGTGAAGCCTGGGTCGATTCGCGTTTATTGCCACTGCTGAAAATTAAATTGGGCGATAAGGTTGCTGTCGGTGAATATGAATTAACAGTCACGCAAGTATTGATTCGCGAACCGGATAGCGCCAATCCATTTAGTATGACGGGCGCGCGTTTAATAATGAACATGGCGGATCTGGATAAAACACAGGTTATCCAACCCGGTAGCCGAGTAGATTACCAATGGCTTATCGCATCGGATGAAATTGGGAAATTAAAAACGTTTGTTGAGAAATTAAAACCGCAACTAAATAAACACCAGCGCCTGATTGATATAGATTCCGCGCAGGAAAGAGTAGGGCGAACCTTACAAACCAGTCGCCAATTTTTATTATTATCAGCGGTGATTGCCGTCTTGCTGGCGGGCGTGGCAATTGCTATTACCGCGCGCCAATTTTCGGCGCGACATACAGATCAGGTCGCCCTGATGAAAAGTCTGGGGGCTGGTGCAGTACGCATTCGCACCTTGTATTTTTCCCAGCTTCTTTTATTGGGTGTGATTGCATCCTTAATCGGGTTATTGTTCGGTGAATTATTACAACGGACTGTAGCGACTAGCTTGCAGCAGGTGTATCAAATTCGTTTAGGTGAAGCGAGTGTTTATCCTTACGGCTTGAGTTTTTTTAGCGGCTTAATGTGCCTGGTTTTTTTTGCATTGCCCGCATTGTGGTATTTACCAACCGTGCCGCCATTAAAAATTTTGCGACGCGAATTGGCGGTTAATATGCCGCAAGTATGGATGCAGGGATTATTGGCATTGTTCGCGGTGTTAACCTTGGTAATTTTATTTAGCCGCGATATCGAGCTGGCGTTGAGTATCAGCGGCGCATTATTGGCGGTCATTGTGGTGACCATTATTGCCGCATACGGGTTGCTCGGCTTGAGTAAAAAAATGGTGTTGCATCTCGGTGGTTTTTGGCGGTTAGCATTTGCCAATTTGCAGCGCCAGCGTGGACAAAGTTTGGTTCAGATTCTGGTTTTCTCTGTTGCGATCATGCTGCTTTTTACCCTCACGATTGTACGCACATCATTAATTGAAGAATGGAAGGTGCAGGTGCCCGATGATGCGCCTAATCATTTCCTGGTGAATATCCCTCCAGCAGAATTACCGCAGGTACAAGCTTTATTGGCGCAGGCCAAGGTTCGCCCTGAGCCGCTCTATCCGATGATGCGTGCGCGCCTGACGCATATCAATGGAGTAGAAACAACCGAAGAGCAGCGTTCAGTCGCCAATGCATTACGTCGCGAATTAAATGTCACCTGGGCCACCACTATGGCGGCAGACAATAAAATACTGGAAGGCCTTTGGTGGGATAAATGGCAGCGCAGTGCTGCCAATCTACCCGGCGTATCGGTTGAGGTAGACACTGCGAAAGAGATTGGTTTAAAAATCGGTGACAGATTGCAATTTTCATTTGGTGGTTTGTTGATGGATGCAGAAGTTGCGAGCTTTCGCAGTCTCGATTGGCGCAGCATGCGGCCGAATTTCTTTTTTATTTTTGAGCCGGGCTCGCTGGATGCTTACTCCCCAACATTTATTACCAGTATTTATTTGCCCGCCCAGCAAAAATCGTTCATCAACCAATTATTGTTAGACCACCCGACGATTTTAGTGATGGAACTTGATCGGATTATTGAGCAGATCCGCAACATTATTAACCAGGTCAGCGACGGCGTGCTGTTGGTGCTCTGCTTAACATTGGTTGGCGGCTGCCTGGTGTTGTTGTCGGCGGTGATGGGTAGTATTGCCGCGCGTAAACAGCAGGCGGGTTTGTTGCGGGCGTTGGGTAGTCCACGGAGCCTGATTGTGGGGAGCATCTGTGCGGAGTTTGCGATTCTGGGCTTCTTGGCCGGATTGATAGCGATTATCGGCACAGAAATTTTGTTGATCAGCTTGCAAACATTCGTTTTGCAGACCCCAATGCAACCTCATTATATTTACTGGCTTATCTCACCTGTGAGCGGTGCGTTGTTCGTATCCGCGCTTGGTTATATCTGTTGTCGCCATGTGGTCACCACACCTCCAGCTGTAGTCCTACGCGAAGCTGCGTAGTTTTACTCTTATCGTTTGATTGAGCGGAGAGTAAAATCTCCGCCTGATTATTTGATTGCACAGACCCCGCTATGAAATCTGCACCCAAGCAAGTGCCCCAAAGCCGCGTTCTCGACAAAGGCATTTGGGGTATGAGTCGCCCTATGTTTATCGATCAGGCGGTGACTTACACCATTCC
>DATIGS010000208.1:0-3428 GCA_035481425.1 Cellvibrio sp.
TTACGCCTGATGTTGTTTTCTAAACTCCGCCGCTGACATGCCGGTATAACGTTTAAAAAAGCGGTGGAATGAGGATTTACTGTTAAATCCTGACTCCAGCAAAATATCCAGAATTGTCATGTGTGCGTATTGCGGGTCAAGCAACATTTGCTTGGCCCGGTTCACGCGATACTCATTTACAAATTCAAAAAAATTGGTGTTGAAGTGCTTGTTGATAATGCTCGACACTTCGCGGTAATGAATGCCCACCTGCCGCGCAAAATCTTCTATGTTTAAATTCTGTGTTAGATAAAGCTGGTGTTGTTCCATGGTATTGCGTATGCGCGCTATGGCATCGGGCGATATTTCTTCAACTACTACGGCTTCTTGTGCAGCCGGTTGCTCTTTCATCACCAGCAGTTCGTGCGCATACAGCAAGCTGTAAACAAACAGTGCGTTGACTAATACAAACGTAAAATAGTTATCGAAAATACCAAAACTATCGGCAAGATTAATTCCCACGCCTTGCCCAAGTAAATGCACTAGTAGCGACCAAAACCAATTCAGCGCAAATCCCAGAGTTAATAACAATAACCAGTAGGGACCCTGCAAACTCAAGCTGGAATAAAAATTTTTTAATTGTTTTTTATAGCGATAAATTTGCCATACCGCTGCAAAGCTATACACCACGGGCAGCACTTTAAGGTAATGCCAGAGATAGTTAGTAAATTGAATCGAGCGTTCAATTTTATCGCTCGCCAAAAAGCGCAAGTCGTCACTATTTAAATTACCCGGCAAAATCAAAACCACTAGCACAAGTACATGCACCAGATGCCATGCCATTCTGGCGTTCAGGACAAAATGCTCGCGTGTAATTGCCACTACATATAAATAGAGGCAAACACTTTTTCCCACTATCGCCATCGCGAATCCGAGTGCCAATACAGTTTTGGCAAACCCACTCTGCAGCGCGATGTAATCGTTCCACAAAAATAAATTACACAGTGCGCTTGCACCCACGCCGATAAAAAATCCCGACAGCAAATAAGAGGCAATTATTTTTTGTTTGGATAACAGCCACTGGAAAATAACCAGTAGCACACAAACGGCCAGGGTAAGTACCAGGATGAGATCATGGATATTGAAGATGGGAGTTTTCATATTGCTCGCATTCAGATTTTTTTAATTGTTTTAAAAATATTGCCGCCGACAATTTTACTCGCAGTCGCTTTATCTACCAAGGCGAGCTAAGCTCGGGAAAAGCACTTCACACATGCAGGTGATCGACCGCGACCCAAGCGATAAAGGAGATAGCAGTGAACTCTCAAGGGCAAATCCCATCTGGCTGGTTGCGCTGGCTTCCCGGCGTACAAATGCTACGCACTTACCAACGTGCCTGGCTGCGCCACGATCTGGCCGCTGGCCTCGCGCTCACTGCCATGCTGGTGCCGGTGGGCATCGCCTATGCAGTGGCCTCGGGTTTGCCGGGTATTTACGGTTTGTACGCCACTATTGTGCCCTTATTGGTCTATGCGCTTTTTGGCCCCAGCCGTATTTTGGTTTTGGGTCCGGATTCATCGCTGGCGGCAATCATCCTTGCCGTGGTGTTGCCGCTGTCGGGTGGTGACCCCATGCGCGCGGTGGCGCTGGCGGGAATGATGGCGGTGGTATCCGGATTGTTCTGCATTATCGTCGGATTGGCGCGCCTTGGATTTATCACCGAGCTGCTATCGAAGCCGATCCGCTACGGCTATATGAACGGCATCGCCATAGTGGTGTTACTGGCGCAACTGCCGAAATTGTTGGGTTTTTCCATCGAGAGCGAAGGCCCAATACGCGATCTGGTGGCGATTATCGACAAGATTGCCAGCGGGCAAATTAATTCAGCCGCCTTTGCCATAGGTGCGGGCACCCTGATTTTAATTTTTGCGCTTAAACGTTTTCCGCGCGTGCCGGGGGTGTTGCTGGCGGTGGTCGCCGCCACCCTCGCGGTCAGCGGGCTGGGGTTGGAAGACCAGGTGTCGGTATTGGGCGCGCTGCCCCAGGGGCTGCCGGAATTCACCATCCCCTGGATACGCCAGGAGGATATTGTGCCGGTCGTGCTCGGCGGCTGCGCCGTGGCCATGGTGTCCTTCGCCGATACCAGCGTGCTCTCGCGGGTCTATGCCGCACGCCTGCGCACGCCGGTAAATCCCAACCAGGAGATGGTAGGGCTGGGCGCCGCCAATCTGGCCGCTGGCCTGTTCCAGGGATTCCCGATCAGCAGTAGCTCCTCGCGCACACCGGTCGCCGAAGCAGCCGGAGCCCGCACCCAAGTTGCAGGTGTGGTAGGCGCACTCGCGGTGACCGCGCTGCTGCTGTTTGCACCCGAGCTACTGCAACACCTGCCCAACTGCGCCCTGGCAGCCGTGGTGATTTCGGCGGCTATCGGCCTGATCGAAGTCAAGGATTTGCGCCGTATCCATCGCATCCAGGCGTGGGAATTCTGGTTATCGATTACCTGTACCCTGGGGGTAATCCTGTTCGGCGCGATCGAAGGGATTCTTATCGCCATCGTCATCGCCGTAATCGAATTCCTGTGGGATGGCTGGCGCCCTTATTCAGCGGTGCTCGGCCGGGTGGACGGTGTGCGCGGTTACCACGACATCACCCGCTACCCGCAGGCGCGGCAAGTGCCCGGGCTGGTGTTATTCCGCTGGGATTCACCCTTGTTCTTCGCCAATGCCGAATGGTTTAACGAGCGAGTGCGCGCCGCCGTAGCGAGCGCGCCAACTCCCGCCCAGCGGCTGGTCGTGGTGGCCGAACCCATGATCAGTGTGGACGTGACCTCGGCCGATATGCTCGCCGAGCTGAGCGATTATTTGCGCGCCGCAAACATCAGTTTTTGTTTCGCCGGCATGAAAGACCCGGTCAAAGACAAACTCAGACGCTTTGGTTTATACGACCGCTTCGGCGATGAGGCTTTCTTCCCCACCACCGGCGCGGCTGTCAGCGCCTATATCGAAACCTATGATATTGATTGGACTGATTGGGGCGACCGCCGCCCTTGATCGCCCCCTATCGTTAAAAAAACGCTTGCCCAAGCTCAACCAATACATACACAATTCCATATATATGAAATTGTGCATGTATATAGGTTAAGTGATGATGTCTTTTACTCCCGACTCCCTCTGCAAAACCCTTGCTGACCCCACCCGCGCGCGTATCGCGCTCTTGGTCGCACGCGAAAAAGAGCTGTGTGTGTGCGAGCTCACCTGCGCGCTCGATGAAATCCAACCCAAAATTTCCCGCCATTTGGCGTTGTTGCGCGAGTCCGGTTTGCTGGCTGATCGCCGCCAGGGACAGTGGGTGTATTACCGCTTGCACCCCGAATTACCCACCTGGATCACCACAACCCTGAAGACCATGCTCGAAGCCAACACGGATTGGCTGGAAGAAAATCACCAGCG
>DATIGS010000209.1:0-2408 GCA_035481425.1 Cellvibrio sp.
GGCTGGTGATCACCCAGCACCAGCACCACCAAATTATCGTCGCCGTAATTCATTACATAAGACGCAATCGTTTCCACTGCATACTCAATCGACAAACGAAATTGCAAACGAATGCGTGAAGTGTCTTTCCACACTTGCTCTGGCGTATCGCCACTGGTTGCTTGTTCATTAAAAATCGAGCCATCGCCAACACTATTCCAATCAACTAAATGAGGGATCGGTGTCCAGGGTGCATGGGATGAGATCAATGCAATTTCTGCCATTACCGGTGTAGATGAATGCTGGGCAAGCTCACGAGCATGAAAAGCGCTCAGTGTGTATTGGTCTGGCATGGTCACCCAATTAAAAGGTTTCCCCTGGTAACCGAGATTGTGCGCATCGTAAATATGATCGTAGCCGTAATATTTTCCTTCCGGCCAATCCATAGTAATCGCAGGCATCACTGCCACTGTGCGCCAGCCAGCCTGGTTAAACAGGCGATTCAATGTCGGCTGTTGGCTCAACATCAAACTGTTGTAGCGAATTTGGTTATCAATCCACAAACCCGACATAGCAGTGCCGTGGGCAAGCCAACTTAACCCACCCACAGTTGGCGAGGTTAAAAATCCGCTGCGCACAGCAAAACCCGCTTTTGTTAAAGCATTCCCGGTGCGATTCAACAGCGGGCGAATCTGCGAAGAAAATTCCGGGTTATCCAATACTGTGCGGCCATAGGATTCAACAAAGATAACCAGCACATTCTTATCGCGCAGCACGGAAAAAATTGAATTCTCCCCATGCTCAACTTTCTCACTTCTATCGAGTTGCTCGTTAAATGATTGGATGTCTTTTGCGGTGGCAATGATATCGCTCACATGCATTGATAAATGCTGATAAAACTGTATCGATGCTTTAGGTGAGCCGCTAAAAAACAACGCCAACCAGAGCACCAATCCAGCCAACAAGAAGGCAGCCGATTTATACGCTGAAATACATAACAATCGCTGCACACGCCCCAGCATCCAAAATGCGCCGGCGATAATTGCCAGCACCAACGCAATTAGCAATATCGCTACTAACACAGCGCCCAAGGCGCCCACTGCACCATTCAGCAGGTTCATACCATTGGCAAATAAATACCCATCAAACACTGGGTTAAAGGGCCGCGCGAATACATTAAACGTGCCCATATCCGCACATTTAAAAATCAATCCTATAGCCAGAAAGGTCGCAATAATCCAGCGCATCAATATTCCAATCCGCCCGGGCAGCAATAACAACAGGCAGAGCAACAGTAACTCTAACGGGAAAAAGAGCAGCGCCGAAATAGTAATCGCATCAAAACGATTGGGAATAACCAGGGCGATAAAAATAAGGATGACGGCTGCCAGATTCAGGCCGGATTGAAAACGGGGCAAAGTGAATTCCTGTTATTAAATAGATAAGCAACTTAAGTTGAGGCTAAGCATAACGGAAAGGAAATCACCATCAAACATAAAAAAATAGCCCCCATACGGGAGCTATTTTTTATCGGTTAACACAATTGAGTACAGATTAATCGTCTGCTTTTACGATTGCCTGGATCAGGTTGGGGTACAACTGGGCACCGGAAGCGCGATCAAATATCGCCATACCGCCGTTACCACCATAACCATTATCCCAATACACTGGCACCAAACCGTGGCTATAGGCGGATTTGGTGATGTATTCATTCCAGTAATTGCGATAGGTTTCATGATCAGCAACGTTGGTGCGCGATACCACGCCATACTCACCCAGAATCACGCCTATGCCTTTATCCACAAAATTGGTTTTCATTTTTTGGAATTGCGCATCGGTGTAGGACTCATTCGCCCAGGTTTCAGTTGCGCTCGGGTTGGTCGCAATCTTGCCCCATTGGGTAATGTTGCTACTGGTGTTGAGTGTGAAGTTGTAAGGATCGTAATAATGCACTTCCATCATCAAACGATTGCTTACCGTATCGGTCGGGATTTTGGCGAAATTAACAGTGTGGTCAATGTTGGTGTTGAAACCTTGCACCACCAAATGACGAGTCGCATTTTTTCCACCGGTTGCACGCACAGTTGTTACAAAGGTTTGGTTAAAGCTGTTTTGTACTGTGTAGTACTCGGCAGTTGGAGTGCCGTAATCGCCATCAACCATCACTTCGTTGGTGCCTGCAAATAACAAGCGGTCATCGTAGTTGGCAAAGCGCGTGGCAATTTGTGTCCACATAATTTTCAAACGGTTATTCACATAAGCAGATTGCGCATTGGTAGGCTGCATCCAACCACCATCCCAGTGAATATTCATTACTACATACATGTCTGCGTTGAGCGCGTAATTAACAACTTGCTCTACGCGATCCATCCATGCGGTTTGAATTGTGAAGTTTGCTTCGTTAGAAAATTTACTCCAGGCAACTGGCA
>DATIGS010000210.1:0-15939 GCA_035481425.1 Cellvibrio sp.
ATGGTCGATAAAAACCAGGGCGGCGAATTGCTTGGCCGCATTAAAGGTGTCCGCAAAAAGCTCTCGCAGGAAATGGGCTTTTTAATTCCCTCTGTCCATATCCGCGACAACCTGGATTTGAACCCTACAGGTTATCGCCTGAGCTTAATGGGCGTTTCCATGGCAGAAGCCGATGTTTATCCCGATCGCGAATTGGCGATTAACCCGGGGCAGGTTTTCGGCACGCTCGATGGCATCAAAACCAAAGATCCTGCCTTTGGTCTGGACGCTGTCTGGATCAGCCCCAACCAGCGCGAGCAGGCGCAAACCCTCGGCTATACCGTGGTCGACCCAAGCACAGTGGTGGCGACTCACCTCAACCAAATTTTGCAACAGCATACGTTCGAACTGCTCGGCCATGAAGATGTGCAAAAGCTGTTGGATATGTTGGCGAAATCCTCACCAAAACTGGTGGAGGAGCTGGTACCCAATACCATCAGCATCAACGTTTTACTGAAAGTCCTGCAAAACCTGCTGCGCGAGCGGGTGCCGATCCGTGACATCCGTTCCATCGCCGAAGCTTTGGCGGGGGCGGGCAGCAAGAGTCAAGATCCCGCCGCTTTAACCGCGTTGGCGCGGGTCGCCCTGTGCCGTCAAATCGTCCAGAACATCATTGGAAACGAGCGAAACCTGCCGGTTATCACGCTTGAGCCCAGCTTGGAACAGTTGTTGCTAAACACCGTTCAACAGGCACAAAAAGCTGGCGCTGACGATAGCGCCTTCATTGAGCCTGGCTTGGCAGATCGCTTGCAACAGTCACTGATTAGTGCGGCACAAAAACAAGAACTGTCGGGCAAACCCTTGGTATTACTGGTTGCCGCTTCGCTCAGGCCAATGTTGTCGCGCTTTGTTCGCCACAGTGTTCCCGATATGCGTGTGCTGGCTTATACCGAAGTACCGGACAACAAACAGATCAGTATCGACGCCAGTGTTGGCGCCGATAAAAAGTAGCCCAAACCGGGTAGGAGTTGAAAATGCAAGTCAAACGTTTTGTAGCGGCTGATATGCGTCGTGCGCTGGAACTGGTTCGTCAGGAACTGGGGCCGGATGCCATTATTCTCTCCAGCAACCGCATCGCGGAAGGGGTGGAGTTGCTGACCACTATGGGTTCCGATCTGGAATTGAAGCAACTGCAAAATCGCCCATTTTCGGAGGCGACTTTCGCGGCAAGTGAACCATTGTTAAGTGATGGCGATATTTCCCCACGCGTATTGGAAAAACCAGCGCGTCGTTCAGCCCCCGTTATGAGCCAGATGGCAGATCAGCCAGTTGGTGCGCGTGCCGCCCATCCCAATGCCGGCAAAACCGGTGCGCAATTGGCGGACGATATTGAAAAGGCCCGCCTGCGTATGCTCGCTGCACGTCAGGCTGAGGAATCTGCCAAAGAATTTTTAGTGGGTAAGAACACCCGCGTCAATGCTGGTATCCCACGTCATGCTGTAGCGCCTGAACAAAAGCCAAGAACTGGCATGAGCGCGGCAGAGCGTTATCCATTGGTCGATGATGCTCCGGTTGCAGCCCCGGTTGCTGCAAAAGCGGCGGCATCTTTTAAAGACACATTGCAAACCCAGGCGCGCAACCAAGACGCCATTGCTGCATCTGCAAGCCTCAAAGTCGCCGGCGAGGGTGCAGATCAACAGGCGCAGCTCACCGAATTACAAGCGGAAATCGCCGATATGCGTTTTCTGTTGGAGCAACAACTGGATCGCCTTATTGGCCAGCAACAAGCGCCTGCTATTAACTCGCCGGTACTCGCGAGTGTTGCGCGTCGCCTGGAACGCTTGAATCTGCCAAAAGAAGTAGTCGGAAGTGTCATCAAGGCCTGCACAAAAACCAAAACCCTGAGCGATGCCTGGCCAGATGCGCTCGCCAATCTTGCCCACCAATTACCGGTTAGTGGCCGCGATGTTGTTGATCAAGGCGGCGTTTTTGCGTTTGTTGGTCCAACCGGTGTAGGTAAAACCACTACTATCGGAAAGCTGGCTGCACGTTATGTATTGCAACACGGCGCTGACAAGGTCGCGCTGATTACTACCGATACTTACCGAATTGCCGCGCACGATCAGTTGCGTTCACTCGCGCGGATCTTGCGGGTGCCTGTGCGTGTGGTAGATGAAGCCAATCCGCTGGATGCGGTATTGCGTAGCTTGCGTCATTGCTCGCTGGTGTTGATCGATACGGCTGGTTTCCGCCATGGCGACCCGCATTTGAAGGCGCAGCTGCAAGCTTTGGCAGACCAACAGCAGGTGAAAACCTATCTGGTGATGTCGTGCAACAGTCAGGCACAAATGCTGAAAGCATCTGTCCATGCCTACGGTGCTGCGCGTTTGCAAGGTTGTATTCTCACCAAGCTGGATGAGACAGCAAGCATCGGGGAAGCACTTGGAGTCGTGATGCAAAGCCGTTTGCCTATCGCTTACACCACCGACGGACAGGATATCCCCAAGAATCTGGATGTGGCGCGCGCTCACCAGCTTGTATCAAAAGCCGCCGCTTTGCTTAAGGCGAATCCAACGGCGGCCGTTTCTTAAACAGTAAATGGTTATAACCACAGGAATTGGCTGGTGTAACTGAAATTAGTCGGATGAATTGCTAATCCCTATCTATACTCAGTTCACTATTGGTGTGCCCGATGGCCTTGGCAGTCGTTGATAAAACAGATTGCCGCGCGCCAGGGCACAACCCGAAGAACAGGTTTGGAGTTATGTGTAGATGAGCCAAATGCGACCAGTACAAGTGATCGCGGTGTCCGGCGGTAAGGGCGGGGTAGGTAAGAGCAATATTTCCGTCAACCTCAGCATTGCCCTGGCTGAATTGCGCCGCCGGGTAGTATTGCTGGATGCAGACCTTGGGCTTGCGAACGTCGATGTACTACTGGGAATCCGCGCGACCCATACCCTGGCCGACGTACTTGCCGGCACCCACAGTTTGAGCGATGTATTGGTCACCGGTCCGGCGGGTATGAAAATTGTGCCTGCATCATCAGGCGTGCAACGCATGGCGGAATTAAGTTCGGCAGAGCATGCCGGTTTGATCAACGCATTTAATGATTTGTCCGATCAGGTCGACATATTGGTGATCGACACCGCCGCTGGTATTTCCGACACAGTGGTGAGTTTTGTGCGCGCGGCAAACGAAGTCGTTGTCGTCGTGTGTGATGAGCCCTCATCAATTACCGACTCTTACGCGTTAATTAAATTACTGAATAAAGAATATGGAATGCAGCGCTTCCGTGTGGTCGCCAATATGACGCGCACACCACAGGAAGGGATCAACATGTTTAACAAACTCAATACTGTCTGCGAACGTTTTCTCGACGTCACATTGCAATTCGTCGGGCAGATTCCGTTTGATGAAAATGTACGAAAAGCTGTGCAAAAACAAAAAGCGTTACTGGAATTTGCGCCTTCATCCAAGGCCGCAATTGCCATACGCGCGTTGGCTCAAGTGGTAGATAAATGGCCACTGCCCAATTCGCCGACAGGACGCTTGGAGTTTTTTGTTGAACGGTTATTGCAGGCAGCGAATGCACGTTAGCTTGCGGCAGTGCGTAGAACAGAAGGTGCTTGATGGCCACAGTCAATGGTTTAGCCATGTACGATAAAAAAGCCTTGCTAGATACGCAGATCAATGTTGAAGACTTTGCGCCCTTGGTCAAGCGTATCGCTTATCACATGATGATGCGTATGCCTGCGAGCGTGCAGGTGGACGACCTCATCCAGGCCGGCATGATCGGCCTTATCGAAGCCTCCCAAAAATACGATGCCTCACGTGGCGCCAGTTTCGAAACCTATGCGGGCATTCGTATCCGCGGCGCAATTGTCGATGAAATGCGCCGTGGCGATTGGGTGCCGCGCTCGGTACATCGCAATGCACGCCGCGTTTCGCAGGCTGTGGCAGCGGTAGAAGCGCGCACCGGCCGCGATGCAACCGACGCAGAAGTCGCTGCAGAATTGGGCGTTGAACTCGATGAATATTTTGAAATGCTGCAAGACTCCAATGGCAGCCGCTTATTCAGTTACGAAGAGACCTTTGGCGAAGAAGACAGCAACATAGATGCATCGGAACACAGCAGCGCGTTTGCCAGTCCGCTCGAAGGCATCCAGCGAGACGGTTTGAAAAAAGCACTCGCCAACGCGATTTCGTCACTGCCCGAACGCGAGCGAATGGTGCTTGCGCTCTATTACGATCAGGAATTAAATCTGAAAGAAATTGGTTTGGTGTTAGGCGTGAGTGAATCCCGCGTTAGCCAAATTCACAGTCAGGCGGCGGCACGCTTGCGAAATAAATTGGCAGACTGGCAATCGGGTTAATACCTACCCAGCCGATCCTTGCTCAAAACATAAGCGAATCGAATGAAAAGCATTTTCTGAAATGGGCGTGTTGGTCAAAAACTCTGTGTTTTCAGTGTTTTCAGCTATGATTCGAATTAAAAGTTGAAGATTTATGCGCCGGAACTGGCCGAAGCTTCAACTCCTACTAGACTATGATTAAATGAAAATCCCATCAGGGTGAGTGGAGGTTGCGTTGGATAAGAATATGAAGATCTTAATTGTTGACGACTTTTCAACAATGCGACGGATCATTAAAAATTTGCTGCGAGACTTGGGATTTTCCAATACCCATGAAGCAGACGATGGGGTTACCGCGTTGCCAATGCTAAAAAGTGGCGATTTCCAATTTTTAGTTACCGATTGGAATATGCCGGGCATGACCGGTATAGATCTTTTGAAAGCTGTTCGCGCCGATGAAAAATTGCGCACCTTACCGGTGTTGATGGTGACGGCAGAAGCCAAGCGCGACCAAATTATCGAGGCGGCACAAGCAGGTGTAAATGGCTATGTAGTCAAACCATTTACTGCGCAAGCGCTCAAGGAAAAAATCGAGAAAATTTTTGATCGCGTTGGTTAATTTCTTTCGATCAAATAATAAATAGGCGTTGTTATGGCATCTGAACTGCAAGCATCCTTCAATGAAGAATTTGTTCTCGAATTGAAAGAGTGCGCCAAGCTACTCACTGAAAAATTGCAAAGCGATCAATTCGAAGAAGCGTCTACGCTGATTCATACCATCACCCAAGCACGCGACCGCCATATTTTTCAATCGGTGGGGCGGTTAACTCGCGGGTTGCACAACGCTATTGTGAATTTCAATGTAGATGCAGACCTCTCCAAAGAGCCTCCGAAAATTGCCACCTCGGATATTACCGATGCATCAAACCGTTTGACTTACGTCATCGAACTTACACAAAAAGCCGCCGAAAAAACCATGGACATGGTTGATGAAGCCGCACCTATTGCGATGAATCTCGGCCAGGAAGCCAATAGTTTACGCACCGAGTGGGCAAGGCTTAAACGCCGCGAAATGGGGCCGGATGAATTTCGCCAACTCTACGAGCGTATGGATGGTTTTCTGGGGCAGATGGTCACGGGTACCGAGCAATTAAGTAAGAACCTGCAAGATATTGTGTTGGAACAAGGCTTTCAGGATTTAACCGGACAAGTGTTGAAACGCGTGATCGGTTTAATCAGCGATGTGGAAAAAGATTTAGTCAGTCTGGTGCGCATTGCAGGGCAAGTTGAAGAAATCGCCGGGCTTACTGGCGATGTCGAATCTATCGAGCATGACAAAGAGATCATGCAAAAACGCAAGACCGAAGCTGAAGGTCCGCAAATTAATAAAGACCGTGCAGACGTTGTTTCAGGGCAAGACGATGTTGATGATTTATTGTCGAGCCTGGGTTTTTAATTTTTTATACGCTTTCAGATCTGCGGGTCACGCGAGGAACGTTGAATGAGTTTTGGTGATGACGAGGATATTCTCCAGGATTTTCTGGTGGAGGCGGGAGAAATCCTTGAGCGCCTCAGCCAGCAATTGGTTGACCTGGAGCAGCGCCCTGATGATAAAGACTTGCTGAATGCGATCTTCCGCGGTTTTCATACCGTGAAAGGCGGGGCAGGTTTTTTGGCACTGACGCCCATGGTGGAATGCTGTCATTTGACTGAAAACTTGTTTGATATTTTGCGCAATGGCAAACGCGCGGTTACGTCTGAATTGATGGATGTCGTATTAGAAGCGTTGGACATGGTGAACCAACAATTCGAATTGGTTTCCCAGCGCGAAGAGTTACCCCCGGTAGATCATGCATTGATTGCTGCGCTGGAGCGCTTGGTGTCCTGTGCTGATTTGAATGAAGCAGCGGAGACAGTAGAAAGCGAAGCAATAGACGAAAATGTTGCTGCAGATGAGCCATCAGTCAATGAAGTTGCTGAAGTGCCGACGGGCGATATTACCGACGCAGAGTTTGAGCAATTACTGGACGCCATTGCGGGTAAACCCGACTCTTACTCCGCGGCGAATGTTGCTGCCGAGCCTGCCAGTTCATCAACCAGTAGTGATGACATTACTGAAGATGAATTTGATGCGTTATTGGATCAATTACACGGTAAAGGTGGCGCACCCGGCGCAGCGCCTGTTGCACCGGTAGTAACCTCTACAGCTACCAGTAATGAAATTACTGAAGATGAATTTGAAGCGTTGCTTGATCAGTTACACGGCAAGGGTAAAGGGCCTGGCCCAGGTTCTGTATCAGCACCCGCGTCTGCGCCATCACCTGCACCAATTGCTGCTGGTTCAGGCGGCGATTTAATTACCGACGACGAATTCGATGCGCTACTGGATCAACTTCACGGTAAAGGCAAAGGGCCTGGTATCGCGACAGCAAGCGCTCCAGTAGCAGCACCCGTTGCAAGTGCCCCTGTAGCGAAAGCCGCTCCAACAAAAGCGGCTCCGCCTAAAGCCCCTGCACCCAAAACAGCGGAAGCAAAACCTGCGGCTGCGCCAGTTGCTGCTAAAAAAGTTGAGCCACCAAAACCGGCGGCAGCAGCACCTTCTGCTTCATCTCCGTCTGCGAATGAAAAAGAAGCCCCTCAAGTCGAAACCACAGTACGCGTCGATACCCAGCGCCTCGACGATATTATGAATATGGTGGGCGAGTTGGTGTTGGTGCGTAACCGTTTAGTGCGCCTGGGTAATAGTTCTTCCAATGAAGCCTTAGTGAAAGCCGTTGCGAATCTCGATGTGGTGACTGCCGATTTGCAAACATCGGTAATGAAAACCCGCATGCAGCCAATCAAAAAAGTGTTTGGCCGTTTCCCCCGCGTTGTACGCGATTTGGCGCGGAGCTTGCGCAAAGAAATTAATTTGGAATTGATCGGTGAAGAAACCGATCTGGATAAAAATTTAGTAGAAGCACTTGCTGATCCGCTCGTGCATTTGGTGCGTAACTCGGTTGACCACGGTATCGAATTTCCTGAAGTCCGCGAAGCAGCAGGTAAGCCGCGCATAGGGCAGGTTGTGTTAGCGGCAGAGCAGGAAGGTGATCATATTCTGTTATCCATTAGCGATGATGGTGCAGGTATGGATCCGGTCAAGCTGCGCAATATCGCGGTTGAAAAAGGCTTGTTCGACGAAGACACCGCTAATCGTTTATCAGACACAGAAGCCTACAATTTAATTTTTGCTCCAGGTTTTTCAACCAAAAAAGAAATTTCGGATGTGTCGGGCCGCGGCGTGGGTATGGACGTGGTGAAAACCAAAATTACCCAGCTTAACGGTACGGTAGAAATTAAATCGGAATTGGGCAAGGGGACGCGCTTTATTATTAAAGTGCCGCTGACCCTGGCCATTATGCCGACACTGATGTTCATGCTGGGCCAACAAACATTCGCGTTTCCATTGGTGAGTGTAAATGAAATTTTCCACATGGATCTCACCAAGAGCCACATTGTTGATGGCCAGGATTGTGTTGCCATTCGCGACCAGGCGATTCCTCTCTTCTATATGAAAGATTGGCTGGTAAAAAATGCCTACGGTGAACGTCCGGACAATGCGCATGTTGTGATTGTCACTGTTGGGACTCGCCGTGTTGGCTTTGTGGTAGACCAGCTTATCGGCCAGGAAGAAGTGGTGATCAAACCGCTTGGCAAAATGCTGCAAGGTACTCCTGGGATGGCCGGCGCCACCATTACCGGTGACGGTACTATCGCATTAATTTTGGATATACCCAGTTTGTTACGCCGCTATGCAAAAGGATCGGCTAGCTGGGGGCACAACTAGTCGTCAATCGAGCGACTCTGCTTGTCCTCCGGTTAGCTTCAATTTTTATTTTCCAATGCAGTTGCAACTGCGGAGTGAGTAGATGCCTGTCCGGGTATTGATAGTTGATGATTCGAATTTCTTTCAGCATCGCCTGAAAGATATTATTAGCGAGCACCCGGATTTAAAAGTCGTCGGCATAGCCAGCAACGGCCGCGAAGCAGTAGAAAAAGCAGCAGAGCTTAAGCCAGATATTATTACCATGGATTTTGAAATGCCGGTGATGGATGGAATCACCGCAATCAAACTCATCATGGCGAATCGCAAAGTCCCCATCCTGATGTTTTCATCGCTAACTTATGAAGGCGCGAAGGTCACGCTTGATGCATTGGCGGCAGGGGCACTGGATTTTATCCCCAAAGATTTTGCCGAAGTGTCGCGCAGCTCTGATTCTCTCAAGAAAAAATTACACGAACGCTTGATTACCCTCGCTGGTGTTAGTGCGCGCACTATTGCGCCGGTCGTGGAATCCAAAATTGAATCTAAATCCAATGCGGCGCCGATTGCACGCACACCAATTTCATCCTCGCCGGTGCGCACTCCACTTGGCTCATCTCTTAATGCGCCAACCGGTACATCAATCTCCACACAGGATGAAGCGAACAAAGGACCTGCACAGGACAATTATCGTTTAAAAAAACAACCCAGGCTTTTAGTGATCGGTGCCTCGACGGGTGGGCCAGTGGCCTTGGCTGAAGTGTTGGTGACATTGCCGGCAAACTTTCCATTACCCATAGTGCTTGTGCAACATATGCCCGAAAACTTTACGAAAGCGTTTGCGGAGCGATTAAACAAACAATGCAATATCCGTGTTCGCGAGGCAGTAGACGGCGATCAATTACAGCCTGGGCTGGCATTACTCGCACCAGGAGGGAAGCAATTAATGCTGGACCGACGCAATGGTGGTTCTGTGCGTGTATTGCCGGACGATGAGCGCGTCAATTACAAACCCTCGTTGGATATTACCTTTGGATCAGCAGCCAATATTTATGGCGATAAAGTCCTCGGCGTAGTCCTTACCGGAATGGGATCAGATGGATGCAATGGTGCCCGTTTATTGAAAGAGGCGGGTTCCGCGCTGTGGTCACAAGATGAAGCCAGCTGCGTTATTTATGGTATGCCTATGGCCGTTGCCCGCGCCGGGTTAACCGATAAAGTGTTGAGCTTAAAAGACATTGGGCCGCGTCTGGTGCGAGAGGTTATGTAATGGATTTGCTCAGTGTTGTCGGCGTCATTATCGCGTTTGTTGCCATTATCGGCGGGAATTTTTTAGAAGGTGGTGGGCTAGGCACCTTAGTGAATGGGCCTGCAGCGTTTATTGTAATTGGCGGCACTTTAGGTGCTGCAATGTTGCAAACTTCCAGAAATAGTTTGCGGCGCGCATTAAAAATTATTAAGTGGGTATTCAAGCCGCCTTATGTTCCCTTCAAGCAAGGTGTTAATAACATCGTTCGCTGGGCGACAGCCGCACGCAAAGACGGCCTTTTAGGGCTTGAGGCAATTTCCGAGCGCGAAAAAGATAAATTTGCGAAGAAGGGGCTACAACTATTAGTGGACGGTAATGAACCTGAAGTTATTCGCCGTATTCTGGAAAGCGATTTAATTGTGGATGAGCAGCGCGATATAGATGCCATTAAATTTTACGAATCCATGGGTGGTTATGCCCCCACGATTGGCATTATCGGTGCCGTTATCGGGTTGATTCATGTGATGAATAACCTGGCTGATCCAGCCACACTTGGGCCGGGAATTGCAGTTGCATTTGTCGCGACGATTTACGGTGTCGGTTTGGCGAATCTGCTATTTATTCCCGTTGCCAATAAATTGCGCATGTGTGTGAACGAAAATTCCCAATACCGTGAGTTGATTATCGAAGGAATAATTGCCATCGCCGATGGCGAAAATCCGCGTTCGATTGAGATGAAATTAAATGGGTATTTGCACCCGCATTAAACCAGAACAAATACCAATAACTCCCATTATATTTTTATAGCAGTTTTTTATGGTGCGTCGTAAACGGCAAGAAGTTCATATTAACCATGAACGTTGGCTGGTTTCTTATGCCGACTTTATTACACTGCTGTTTGCTTTTTTCGTGGTCATGTATTCCATTTCGCAGGTGAACGATAGTAAATATCGTGTGCTGTCCGACACCTTCATCGAAGCATTTAATCAGCCAACAGATTCCCGGACCAATACCGAACCGCAAGACAATGCCTCTCCATCAACCGCGGTCATTACTCCGATCGAGACAGGAAATACCGCTACGGAACCATCGAACGGCGAGCAAACATCGACTGTTAATCCTGTCATCGAACAGCCGCAGCCGGATATTCAACAACCCGATACTCCCGTGAAAACCAGTGATGAGTTGACGCAGATTTCTGATCTGGTAACTGAAAAATTCACGCAGCTTATTAATGATCAAATGATTCAAGTATCCAGCAATGAGTTGTGGCTACAAATTGAATTGAAAGACAGCATCTTGTTTTCGTCGGGCAGTGCAGATACCAGTGAGCAAGCGCAGAAAATATTTGATGAAATCGCGGGAATTCTAAAAAATTATTCAAATCCGGTACAAGTTGAAGGCTTCACCGACAATATTCCAATTAAAAGCCTCAAGTATCCAACCAACTGGGAATTATCTACCGCGCGCGCCAGCGCGATCGTGAAATATTTGGCGAGCAAAGGCGTTGCGCCAGAGCGACTGTCAGCAGTGGGATATGGTGAATATCAACCGGTAGCGGCAAATGATACGGAACAGGGCAGGGCACAGAATCGCCGCGTTGCTATTATGGTCGCCAAACGCAAGATGGAACGCCCCAAGATTAGTGTGTCGCCGCCTGTAACCTCGCCCCAAGCGAACTGACTGATAGCTAACTGTCCATAACCCTGTTGGTCGTACTATGGGTTTCCAACAAAAAAACGCGCAGATGTTGTTTTCAAATGCATCTCAACGTTGGCTCAAAATTTCTTTGCGGTTTGTTGCTGCGATCTTTTTTTTCAGTAACGAGTCCTCATCTGTATTGGCCGACGAGACAAAGCCATTAACTACTATCGTCATTTCCCGCGAACAACATCTCAAGCCTGATCACGATGATTATTATTTCACTCAGGTGTTAGAACTGGCGCTGGCCAAAACGGTAGATACTTATGGCCCGTATCAAATTAAATTTGCCCCGTTGATGCCGATCAATAATCGCCTGTTGCGTGAAATAGAATTCGGTCGTGTCGACATAACCTGGATGCCTTACAACCGGCATGCGCCGGAACAGTTAATGCCAGTCAAGGTTCGGCTTTTGAAAAACTTGAGTGATCACCGTGTTTTTCTCATTCGCGCAAATGATCAGGAGCGTTTCTCCCAGGTTAAATCTGTTGAGGATTTGCGAAGGCTACGTGGAGGCATTGGCTCTCACTGGCCAGACCGAACCGTGATGGAAGAAAACGGCTTACCGTTGGTATTGAGTGTGAGCTATTTCAATTTGTTCAAAATGCTCGCCGCCAATCGCTTCGATTATTACTCGCGTGGTACACATCAGGTGTTGCCTGAAGTTGCACTTTATGCCGATAAAGGAATAGTGCTGGAGCGGGAACTATTATTGCGCTACGACAATCCAGTCTATTTTTACATCAACAAAACCAACACCCGGTTAGCAGAGCGACTTTCGGTAGGGCTTAAGCTCGCGATGGAGGATGGCAGTTTCGATGCTCTGTTTGCGCAGTTCGATAATTTCATTTGGGCTGAGTCCTTGATCAAAGAAGGGAGTCGTCGGGTTATCTCCTTATCCAACTTCAGTTTTAGTGATGGCCAATAGTTGCCGCGCGATTCGTCTCGCAGCTTCACGCTGTCCACTCATCCATGCATGTCGATCGCTTGACGTTCTTCCGTGCTAGGCAATAATTAAATCCCTGCTGGCTGAAAAATAGCCGCACCTACTGGTAAGTCTGCGCCTAACGAATGCTTGGTGTTGATAAATGCGACAATTGCCAGCAAAGTATGGGGCTGAATCCTGGCCTAAACCAAGTGGGCATAGAGCTTGCTTTGCTTGGGATAATGAGAAAAATGTCTGGTGTTTGACGCCAGCGAGGGTGCAAATGTGCGTGTTTTGGCGATAGCAAATCAAAAGGGTGGCGTTGGTAAAACTACCACTAGCGTGTCTCTCGGAGGCTTAATCGCCTCATCGGGGAAGCGCGTGCTATTACTCGATATAGATCCGCATGGGTCGCTCTCTACCTATTTCCGTCAGGATCCTGACACCCAACAATTCAGCAGTTACACCTTATTTCAGGAACGCAAAGAGCTTTCGCGCGATTCAGTGCGCCGCTTGATTATCCGCACCGATTATCCGAATTTGGACGTATTACCTTCGACCACCGCATTGGCCACGCTCGAGCGTCAGGCAATAGGGCAGGATGGTATGGGGTTGGTACTGAGCCGGGCTCTGGCTCATATTGCGGGCGACTACGATTATGTCTTGATAGATACGCCGCCGCTTTTGGGCGTCCTGATGGTCAACGCCCTTGCTGCTTGCCAGTACCTGATCATTCCCGTGCAAACCGAATTCTTAGCGCTTAAAGGGCTGGAGCGTATGGTGAATACGCTGAATATGATGTCGCGCTCCCGCAAAAAAGCCCTGTCTTATACGATTGTTCCTGTCATGTTTGATCGCCGTACCCAGGCATCAGTCACAAGCTTACGCACTATTCGTAATACCTATCCGGAGCAGGCGTGGCCGGGTCATATCCCAATCGATACCCGCTTTCGCGATGCGAGTAAGGCAGGCGTTCCCCCGCATTTGTTTGATCCCGCCAGCCGTGGTGCCGAGGCATATTTATCGCTCTGGCATTGGCTGGAAAAAAGGATTCGTGCGGATGAATCCAGTCAGGAGAGCACTCCTGTGGTTGTCGCCAATAAAACGGGTGTGGTGTCGTGAACAAAGGAAAACATTCTGGTAGCGACATCAGGCCTCCAGACGATAGCTTGAGCAATTATTTCGATGATTTGCTGGGCGGCGAGTTGAATCCGCAAGAGGATATGCTGGGGCACGCACTTGCAACCATCGATGAGCGCGCTACCGCTATTGCCGCTGGATCTGGTGGAGCAAGAGTAGTTTCCTTGCCCACAAAAAAGGGTCTAGACGAAAAGGTCAAAAAACCAACCTTACATACCGAGGCTGCCCCTAAATCAACTCCTATATCGGTCGTCGCCTTTGCGGAGCCCGAGCCAGTTCAATCGCTTGAACAAAAGCTGAAGCTTGAGAAGCTGTTGCAGTCGGCCAGAACCCAGTTATTAGTTGAAACACCTGTGGTGACAGCCCCAGCCATCGCCACAACAACCAACACAACAACGGCTTTTGTTAACGACCCGGAAGAGATTCAGGATTGGGTTATTGAAACTCCGCTGGTCGAAACGTTACCTGCGCCGGTAATTGAGGAGCAGGTTCATGCGTTGGCAGCGGCCCAGCCTGCACATTTCCAACTCGAAGGTCTGGAGTGGCTGGAGAATGGCCGGCCGCAGTGGGCGCAATCGCGTTTTGACGTGCTGCTTTTTAAAGTGTCTGGATTAACGCTGGCAGTGCCTCTGATATCGCTTGGGCAAATTCAACCGCTGACTGACGAGCTGACGCCGTTGTTCGGTCAGGCCGATTGGTTTATGGGGCTGCAGCCCACTCCGGCCGGTAAAATTCGCACGGTAAACACCGCAAAATTTGTAATGCCCGAGCGTTACGATCCTGCATTTTTAGAAACAGCCAAATATGTTATGTCGATTAATGGTGTGCCATGGGGGCTCGCTGTTGACTCAGTAAACCAGCCAATTACCTTGCAACCGGATGATGTGAAGTGGCGCAGCGATCGCAGCAAGCGACCATGGCTTGCCGGCACAGTAAAAGATCACATGTGCGCCTTACTCGATATTCCGCGTATTGGTCAGATGTTAATCGAAGCAGATAAAAACTTTTCGCCCGCCTGATTGGCAGTGGATATTCCATTGCGCAACCACCAAACAAAAGTGGCATAGGAAAAGTCCTCGGCTATAGTTATAACGATATTTACGTGATCGCCGCCCAATGGTGGCGGCCTTAGAGGAATTAAACGATGGCGACTGATGTAACAAAAAATAAGAGTAGCGAAGATCCTATTTTGCAATGGGTAACCTTCCGTCTTGACGGTGAAACCTACGGCATTAACGTAATGCAAGTGCAGGAAGTGCTGCGCTACTCCGAGATAGCCCCGGTACCGGGTGCGCCATCTTATGTACTGGGCATTATCAATCTGCGGGGTAATGTAGTGACAGTGATTGACACCCGTCATCGCTTTAACCTCTCGAGCGGCGAGATTACCGATAACACCCGTATTGTGATCATCGAAACCGATCGCCATGTGATTGGTATTCTGGTGGATAGCGTTGCCGAAGTGGTTTACTTGCGCCAATCGGAAATCGAAATGGCGCCGAATGTCGGCAATGAAGAAAGCGCTAAATTCATCCAGGGTGTTTGCCACAAAAACAATGAGCTCCTGATTTTGATCGACCTGAACAAATTGTTGACCAGCGAAGAATGGTCAGAATTGGAAGACGTGTAAACAACCAAAGGCAAGCTGGTCGCACATGATGGAATCGAACTCAGAGAAAAATTCATGACTGTATTGGAAATGGGTTTGTTGGCGTCCTCAATTGTTAGTGTGATTGCCCTTGTGATCGCGATACTCAGTTTGAAACATGTGCGCCGGCAAGCTGATGCAAATGAAAAATTGGTTCAAAAGATGATGCGTGAAGTTGCTGCATCCAGCAGCGGATCTGTGGGTATGGGGCAGCGTCTATTAGCAATGGAAAAACGCTTGCAAGCCAACGAGTCCAAACCTGCAGAGAAAATCGATTACTACAATGACGACGAATTCCAATCGTATTCCCAGGCTGCACAAATGTTCAAAATGGGTATGGATTGTGATGAAGTCGCCCGCCGCTGCGGATTGTCCCGTGCCGAAGCATCGCTACTGGAAATGATGCAGAAAACGAGTCGATAAGTTGTATAAAAAAAACCGCCCGGATGGGCGGTTTTTTTTGCAACGTAAAAAAATATTTCACTAGACGCGAAAAATTATTCTACCAAAAGCAAAGTGCCGAACACGCTGGCGTCAAGGTAGCCTTGGTTATTTTTGTGGCCCTGGGTATCAACAGAGCCCATCATGCTTTCGCGTTGTGGGCTACCATCGTTATCGATGTAGGCAACAGAAAAGCCCATCAATTTTCCGGCGGATAAGGTTAAGGGCGTATTGGTCTTCCAATCCGCATAGTCTTCACCGTAAATCTTTATCCGCAATTCCCATATGTGCCCGTTAGCGGTAGGCATGCTACGAGCTACCTGGATATGGTCATTCAACAGTTTGGGCCCGGAAGTGGTGTAATCCACAACATCACCTAAGGTGCTTACATGGTATGCCCATGCGGAAGTGTTATAACCATGCTGACCGCCGTTGTGGTTTTCGTCGATAAATAATTCAACTGTGTCATCTTCCCAGTAACGATCCAATGGATCGGCTACACCATCAAAAAGTTTATCGTCAGTAATGTTAACCAGCAGATATAAATACTCCTCTGTCCATACCGCTTTATAGCTGCCCCAGAAATCGCTCCCTGACGGATTAGGCTGAGTACCCAACCAGAAAACGTTGATGGGGCTCGAGGGAACATTGTTCCACACGGCTTCTGCAACCCCATCGATGACCGGCGCAACCGCAGCCTTG
>DATIGS010000211.1:0-24491 GCA_035481425.1 Cellvibrio sp.
ACCGGCACGACCAACACGAATGGATCTATAGGCTCAAACATCATCAGTTCGTTAGGGACCGGCTCTGGTATTGACGCTAATAAGTTGGCGGACCAGCTCACCGAAGCCAGTAGCATGGTGCAAACCCAGCGTCTCACCAGCAAAAAAACCTTACTGGAAACCCAAATTTCCGATTACGGCTTACTGCGCAGTTCCCTGGCGAAGCTTGAAACCGCAGCCGCGGCGCTTGGCAGTGCCGATACTTTCAATGCGAAAGCACTCTCTATTCCCGATACCAAGTTATTGGGTATCACCAAATTGGATTCCAAAGCAGCGGCGGGCACTTATCAGCTCAAAGTTGAGCAAATCGCCCAAGCCCAATCGTTAAGCTCCACTACCTTTGGCTCGATGAACAGCCCTATCGGAAAAGGTACATTGACCATCCGTTTGGGAGATTGGAGTGCTGACGGTAGTAACTTTGCGGTCGATCCGACTAAGCCGGGCAAAGAAATTGTTATTGACGATACCAATAACTCGCTGACCGGTTTGCGCGACGCGATCAACGCCGCCGGTCTGGGCATTAGCGCCAGCATCGTGAGTGATGGCGGGCAATTCAAGTTGCTGATGACATCTAAAACCGGCGCGAAAAATGAAATTGAAATCAGTGTTGCCGAAGATGCGGGCAGCCCGGGTTTATCCAGCTTTGCGTACAGCGCGGGCACTAAAAACCTGACCCAACAGCAGGAAGGTAAGGACGCGCTGGTACGCATCAATGGCCTATTGGTAAGCCGTGAGTCCAACCACGTCACTGACATAGTGGACGGCATGGAATTTGATTTATTTGCCGCCTCTAACACCGAAACAGTTAGCGTCACTATTTCGGAAGACAAAAGTATTGCCGAGCAGAGCATTCGCGATTTCGTAGAAGCCTACAACACCTTCAAGAAGGAAGTGGAAGACTTGATGGACTTCAACGAAGAGGAAGATGCTTTTGGCAGTTTGAATAAAGATCCGCTGGCAAAAAACCTGATGCAAGGGATCCGCAATATGCTGACCTCAAGCATCCCCGGTTTGTCAGAAGGGTTTACGACCTTATCCAATATAGGGATAGGCACCGAACGGGACGGCAGTTTGAAAATTCATGAGGAAGAGAGTTTCGGCTTCCGCGCTGCTATCGACAAGAACTTCGAATTGGTACGTGACCTGTTTGTACCTAAAGCATCGTCATCGGCATCCAATATCAATGTGTCCAAGTTTACGGCGCGCAGTCAGCCTGGTTCTTATGAGGTCGTCATCACCCAACAACCTGCTCAGGGGCAGCTAGTGGCAGGTGCTGTTACTGCCGGATTCCCGTTAACTACAGGAACCGGTGACTACAGCTTTACCGTAAAGCTTGATGGTGCAACCACCAGTTCGATTAGTTTGCCCGCGGGCAAGACTTATGCCTCTGCCAATGAGATCGCAGCCGATTTACAAAGTTTGATTAACCTGGACTCCAACGTAAAAACCGCCAAAGCCAGTGTCAGTGTTGGTTTTGATGGCAGTAAATTCACTTTTACATCGGCCGCGTATGGGGCGGCCAGCAATGTGGAATTCACGGCGGTTGGTGCTGACATGGCCAATCTGGGCATAGGCGTAGCTGCTGGTACCGCCGGTAAAGATGTAGCGGGCACTGTTGACGGTGTTGCGGCGTTCGGTTCGGGAAATATTCTATTGCCTGCGATCGGCTCTAAAGCTGAAGGCTTGAGTATGACCGTAGACCCGGGTGCAACTACTGCGACCCTGAGTTTTACCCGCGGTTTTGCCGGATCAATGAGCAGTTTGGTCAATGAATTCCTGAAAACCTCCGGTCTGATCTCTGAGCGTGAAAAGACCATTAACAAAGATATTGAGCGTGTTGAAACCGAACAAGATGCGTTAACTCGCCGCAGTGAAGCCTATCGCGCACGGCTAATGGCGCAATTCACCGCGATGGAATCGATTGTGCGTTCACTGAATACCACAGGCGATTTCCTGGATGGTATTACTGACCGCTTACCGTTTACCTCGTCTAATAGCTAATCGAACGCCCCATTCATCCGTAGATGATGGGGCTGCCTACACCATAATCACATTTCAGGCCTAAAATTTGATCAATTAATGATCTTTTTATCATACTTTGCTATACCCTAAGATTATCGACACTTTGTCAACTGGAGGGGTTATGCCAAACGTATATGCGCTTGTACCTGCTCGCGGTGGATCAAAAGGCATACTGCAAAAGAATATTGTGCCCTTGGCCGACCAACCTTTGCTGGCCTATACATTGAAGGCAGCAAAAGAATCGGAGGTGATTGATTCGATTTATGTGTCGTCTGATGACGACCAGATTTTATCGATGGCCCATTATTATGGTGCCGAGCGCGTGAAGCGCGATCCCCATTTGGCGCGCGATGAATCCCCGATAGATCCGGTGGTGGCTGAGTTTATCCACCGGCTTAAGTTGGGTGATAAAGATATTATCGTTTTATTGTTGCCTACGTCGCCTTTGCGCACCGCGGTTCATATTCGCGAAGCGCTTGCAGAATTCCGCGATTTTCCTACCTGCCGCAGTCTGATCAGTGTGCGCGAAATTAATAACCAGCTTATGAAAGCCTATGTCGGTGGTGGAGAGTTTTTAAGCCCACTTGCCGGGGCCCATTCATCCTATATGCGGCGGCAGGATCTGCCTTCGCTTTATATGCCTAACAACGCCATCACAATTTTTAAGGTGGAGGAATTCATGCGCGAAGAACAAATTCCGCGTACCCATGAAATTCCTTATTTGATGTCAGATATCGATAGCCTTGATATAGATAGCCCTGACGACTTACAGCTCGCCGAGCAGTACTTGAATACGCGAAAGAGGGCACAATAACTCGCGTAATTATTCCGCGTTGACGGTGCGTGGGCACATAAACAAAACTACAAATCGCAGTTTTGTTTATGCAATCGATTACTGCTGTTTTTGTTGCAGTTCTTCAGCTTCTTTTTTGAGAGCTTCATCCAAATCAAGCTCGTCTTGATTGACTTCCGGCGCCACGGGCAAATTTTTCTGCAAGTTATCATTCACCTGTTGTTTGGCTTTTTGGGTAGTGTCAGTCACGGTGTCATCAATTTTTTTGTTGATGTTTTCGGTAACAGCATCAACCGGATTTTCAATTATTTTTTGCACGTCTTGCAGTGCTTTTTGTTTTTCGTCGATGACTTTTTTGGCTGCCTGGGCTTTGTCATAGGCGCTTTGCAGCTCTTTTGGCAATACCGGCACTATCGCTTGTTTTGCGCCTTCAACCTGTTCGGAAATAATTTCCGGTGTGCCATCCTTAATTAACATCACCGCCATTTGGTTGGTGTCGGCATTCCATACCATAGCGGCTTTATCGGTAATCTCTTGGAATTGTGGCGGGGCGTAACGCGATGCAACATAGAACAGTGCCCCTTCTTGTTGAATAGCTTGGGCAGTGCGCAAGAGTTTCATGGTTGGCTCATATTTATTGCCCAGCAACGCGGTCATACGGTCTTTCACCATTGGCGTTTCAAACAGGTCAACTTCATTCGGGTCGAACCCCACCAGTGGTTTTAAAAATGACCACATCAACTTGCTTTGCAATTGGTTGCCAATGAGCAGGGACGAAACACAGGCAGAAAGGAAAAAACAAATCACTGCAATAGAAATAAATCTGGTTGTGCGCATAATCAATCCAATAACTAACCAATAAAATACAAACGAAAAATGGCTAACGAATAAACAGCCACAAATGAACAAAGTCACCAAAGGCGCGCAGTGTACGCAATGCAAAAGGCATCGTACACACATCGCAATTCATAGCGACAAACAATTTTGTGCGACATTTTATCCGGTTGCGCTAAAAATAACCTCATGCTTATAGAGGCGGTTTCGCGGATATGGTTGAATGACACCGCCGTGTAGGTTTAGTTACCTTTAAATTCCATAAACATGCGTTAAAACTTGCTAATAATTCCTAAGGAAAGCACTTTGAAAATTCTCGTGGCGATCAAGCGAGTGGTGGACCCAAGTGTCCGCGTGCGCCCGCTATCTGATGGCAGTGGTATGGATATCGCTAATGCCAAAATGTCGATCAATCCCTTTTGTGAAATTGCCGTCGAAGAGGCCATCCGCTTGAAAGAGCAGGGGCATGCGACGGAGGTCATTGTTGTGAGTATTGGGCCTCAAGCCGTACAAGAACAACTGCGCAGTGCGCTCGCGCTGGGAGCGGATCGCGCGCTGCATATCGCAACTGATTCCCTCCTTGAACCCTTGTCCATCGCCAAAGTCTTGCACGCCTTGGTGCTGCGAGAACAACCCGGGCTCATATTGCTCGGCAAGCAATCGATCGACGGCGACCATAATCAAACGGGCCAAATGCTGGCGGCGCTCTGTGGTTATCCGCAAGGTACCTTCGCGTCGCAGCTTGAATTCAAGGGGAGCGAGGTCTGGGTTACGCGCGAGCTGGATGGCGGTTTGCAGACGCTTGCACTGGCAATCCCCGCTGTCATCACCACCGATCTGCGCCTCAACCAGCCGCGCTTCCCAACCATGCCCAATATTATGAAAGCGCGCCAAAAACCCTTGGCCGTCATTCCTGTGGCGGATTTTGGCCTGGACCTGCAGCCGCGTTTGCAGATCCTTGCCACAGAGGCACCGAAATCGCGTCAGCAAGGCATTAAAGTAAATAGCGTCAGGGAATTAGTGGACAAGCTGCGGCAGGAGGCCAAAGTGTTATGAGTGATACGACCAAATCGGCAGCCCTGGTGTTGATAGAGCAGGACGTTGGCGGGTTTAGCCAGATTAACCTCAAGGTGATGGGAGCGGTCACTCATCTGCGCGAATTTGCGGAGTTGGATGTTGATCTGCTGGTTATCGGGAAAGATTGTGGGCCTGTGGCCGATGTCGCAGCCCGCGTTCCCGGGATTCGCCAGGTGTTGATGGCTGATGGGGAAAGCCTTGAACATCAGCTGCCCGAGACGCTGGCGCCCTGGTTAGCGACAATCGCTGGTGAATACGCTTACCTGATCGTGGGTGCAACAACCTTTGGTAAGAACGTGTTGCCGCGAGTAGCTGCCCTGATGGACATCCAGCCTGTTACTGATGTTGTTGCCATCACTTCGGCTAATAGCTTTAAGCGACCAATCTATGCTGGCAGTGCCTTGGTATCGGTAAAAACTGACCAACCAATAAAGCTGCTAAGCATTCGCGCGAGCTCCTTCACGAATGTGATATTGGGGGAGGCGAGAGCAGCACCTATCATTCCTATTTCGGCACCCGCAGCGCAGCAAATGAGTCGTTTTATTGGGCAGCAACAGGTGCAATCTGCACGACCGGATCTCGCTTCGGCGCGGGTAGTGGTGTCTGGTGGGCGAGGCATGCAGGCAGGGGAAAACTTCCAGCTGCTTTATCAATTGGCCGATAAGCTCAATGCTGCGGTAGGGGCATCCCGTGCGGCAGTCGACGCCGGTTTTGTCCCCAACGATATGCAGGTCGGCCAAACCGGCAAGGTAGTGGCGCCTGAGTTATATATCGCCATTGGCTTATCGGGCGCGGTGCAACATCTGGCGGGCATGCGCGATTCACGGGTGGTGGTAGCGATCAATAAGGACCCGGATGCGCCCATTTTTCAGGTGGCGGATTACGGGTTAATTGCGGATTTATTTGACGCTGTGCCAGAGCTGATCGAGCATTTGTAATTGAGCACTTGTAAAAGCACCGTAACAAATACCCGAGCCAAGTCCGGTGCGAAAGTCCCTCCCAAACCTGAAAAGCCGCTACTACAGCGGCTTTTTGTTTTTTTAGCTACAATGCCGCCCCAATTCATCTTCTCTATTTTGTGGGCGTAAACGTTTATGAATCTCGAACAATTTGAAACCTGGGCTATGTATATCTGTGGCGGCGGATTGATTATTTTTATGTTTTTTATTGTGTGGGATCTCGCTAAAAAATCCAAAGCAGGCAGGTTTGGTACCTTTGTCCTCTTTGGTGTTTTAGGCTTTGCGATTATGGTGTTTGTGATTAAAGAAGTATTTGTGCACATCCTCGGCTAGCCTTGATCGTATAGCGCCGATTCCAACTCTTATCACACTGTGGGTTTGCCATGTTTCATTTTTTTGTTCCCGTCACCAAGGTTCAAAAGGATCGTGCCATCATGCGCGAAACCGATGCCCGTGTAGCCAAATACAGCCGGCGCGGGTTGATCCTTAATTTCATTGTTTTTGTGCTTTGCCTTGCCTTTGGCGACTTTCAGGAAAAAGAACACAACCTGGCGATAGTGTTGGTGACCGGGCTGCTGCTGGTTACCCTGGTGCGCAGTTATTACCTGTTCCGCTTCGATGCGCTTTATGCCCGTGCACCTACCCGTTGGCGCAACCAATACTTCTTCGCTTCTTGCCTGGGTGCGGCGTGGTGGAGTGTCATCCTGGTGACCTTGACCTGGGTGCAGGGGATGCAAGATGAAACACTGGTGATGTGGCTTTACTCGGTGGTGTTTTATTCCAGTGTATCCAACGTGTTTGCACCTTATCGCCACTTCCTCAGTTTGTATTTGGCCATTGGCCAGATTCCCGCCGCAATTACCGCCATTTTATTAGGCACAGCCGAAGGTGCTTTATACGGAAGCATTATGGTGGTGTTTTACATAATGCTCAGCCACCAAGGCAAAGTGACTTCAATGGCTTATTGGGAGCGGTTGGAAGCGCACTATGCATTGCGCGAGCGTGCACAGGGTTTGGAAAATGAAAAGCGTTCATCACAGGCACAAATTGAATTAAAAAATGAATTCTTGGTGAATCTGGGGCAGGAAATTCGTTCCTCTATTAGCGATGTAATGAGCACGCTTTCGTTGATCGATGATAGCCAACTCTCCGAGCATCACCGCGAGTTATTGGCCACAGCAAACAAAGCCACTGGCCGACAAATTGATTTGGTGAATAATGTGGTCGATTTTTCCAAGATCACCACTAAGACACTCTTGCTCGATGAAGTTGAGTTTGACCTGCGGCGCGTGCTGGAAAAATTTGTACAGGATTTTACGCTTGATGCGCACCAGCAAGGCATCGAACTTTATTACAGCTTTGATCCTAATATGCCACTGCGGGTGAAAGGCGATGTAACGCGGCTCAACCAGATATTAGCGACTTTGCTTAATCACACGCTCAGGGCCAGCCGTCTTGATCATGTTTATATCGAAGCGCGTTTTCATCAGGAACAGGATGATTTTGGCGAGTTACAAGTCATCATTAGCGACAGCGAAAAAAATGTCGGTGGTGAAAATGATCCTGAAGCGCGAGAGAGCAATCAAAAGGGCATTGGTTTGGCCATCTGTAAAGGACTGGCTGAATGCATGGGCGGCAGTATCCATCTACGCGAAAATAAAAATCGCGGCAATCGCATTTTTATTAATGTTGCGTTGCAGGTGGTGTCTCACGAAGAGCGTCGTTTTGGTTCCGAACAAAAGTTGCGTGGCAAGCGCGCACTGTTAGTGGACCTGCCAGATCACAATGCCAATGCACTTGCGGACGAGATTAATGCATGGGGAATGACAACCACCATTGTGGCGGGTAAAGAACAAGCCATTGCCAAATTGCGCGAGCAAGCTGCTAGTGCAGTGCCGTTTGATGTGGTCTTTATTTTTACCCGGTTAAATAGCATGAATGGACTCGCTATTTCGCACGAGATCACGACACAGCCAGATATTGCAGATGTAAAACAAATTATCGCGATGGGGATTTTGCAAAGTGACAGCCCTGAAATGAAATCGCATTTACGCAGCAATCCGCAAATTAGCATTATTGAAAAGCCGATTATGCGTCGCCGCTTGCATGATGTGGCAGTGCAAAAATTATTAAATATGAATGCTGATGATGAGCGAAAATCAATAGACAAAGACGTTCCTGGTTTAGCAATTGTCCCCCGGGTTCTTTTGGTTGAAGATCACCGCGTCGATCAAATGGTTATCAGCGCTATGCTCAAAAAGCTCGGCTGCTATGTACAAGTGGTGCAAAACGGTTTGGAAGCCGTGGAAATTGTTGAGAGGGAGCGCTTCGATTTGGTGTTAATGGACTACGACATGAAAGAACAAGACAGTATCACAGCCACCGGTAAAATCCGCGATTACGAGCGTATGACGCACAGCGTGCGGCACTTGCCGATTGTGGCTGTAACGGCTGCACATACCGAGGCGGAGCAGGACGTGTATTTGTCGGCGGGAATGGATGATTACATCAATAAGCCCATCCGCTACGATGACCTTGAGGTTCGCTTGCAGCGCTGGCTGGAAAAATCCCAAGCCTGACTTCATCGCCTATTGGCCTGACAGGAAAAGAAGCGTTTACATTCGTAAACCTGCAAGCGAATACAAAATGCCACTGATAACATCAGTGGCATTTTTATTTACAAAAGAACAATCGGCACATAAAAAAACAATCGGTATATAAAAAACAATTAACACATACGGGCATGGCAATGAATAGATTTCCTTTTTGCATCACAACCGGGTTTGTCCGCATTTTTAGTTTGGTCGCCATCATTGCAGGGTTAATCAGCTGCGGAAAAAGCGAGCAATCGGCTTCATACTCATCCTCATCAACCCAGGTAGAAGCATCGACTGCGTCTGCACAACCGGCGATTAACGGTGCGAATATCCTGGTATTTAGTAAAACAGCAGGGTGGCGCCACGATTCTATTCCTGCAGGTATTGCTGCTTTGCAGAAATTGGCGGAGGAGCATCAATTTACTGTTGTCGCGAGTGAAGATTCATCATTATTTACTGATGCCGGACTAAGCCAATTTAATGCGATTGTATTTTTAAACACCACGCTCGATGTGCTTGATGAAAATCAGGAGCTGGCGATGGAGCGCTATATCCAGGCCGGAGGTGGATTTGTTGGTATTCATGCCGCCGCAGATACGGAATGGGAAGGTGATTGGTTTTGGTATCGCAATTTGGTCGGCGCAGTTTTTAAAGATCATCCCAATAAGCCGAGCAATGTTCAGCAAGCCACAGTGAATTTTGTCGACAAAAAACATTTGTCCATCGAGGCATTGCCCGACTCAATCAGCGTAGCGGATGAGTGGTACAACTATCGCGACATGTATGAGTTTATCAATGTGGTCGCGAAGGTGGATGAGTCGACGTACCAAGGTGGTGGGCATGGACATGATCATCCTATTTCCTGGTATCACGAATACGATGGTGGCCGTGCGTTTTATACCGGCATGGGGCACACCAGTGAATCTTTTTCCAATCCGGAATTATTAAAACATTTGTTGGGTGGTATGACCTACGCGGTAGGTTTGAATCATGTGCCTGGCTCTAAACCAAATTTGGATTACACCAAATCGCGTCCTGAGCATAATCGCTTTATCAAAAAAACCTTGGTGGAAAATTTGGATGAGCCAGTGAAGCTCGCATTTTTTCCTAATGGTGATGCGCTCATTGCCTTGCGCCCCGGAAAATTCCAGCGAGTTGATTACCAAACCAATCAATTGAGCGATGCAGGTAAATTGACAGTTGCTTACGACAAGTTTCAGGAGTGGGGCTTGGTCGGTGTGGCAATTGATCCGGATTTCGAAAAAAGCCGCATGATCTATGCATCGTTCACCGTGAAAGATGAAGCGGGGAAGTTTCATCAACGTTTGTCGCGCTTTTTGTGGCGGGACAACCATATAGACGCGTCAACTGAACAACAGATCCTTCAATATCCAATTGATAATAATTGTTGCCACACAGGTGGTGATTTGCAGTTTGGTAATAATGGCGAATTGTTTTTTTCTACTGGTGACAATACCAATCCTCATGACCAGGATGGTTATTCACCTATCGATTTCCGCCCCAATATGCAGAAAAACGATGACTTGCGTGCTGCTGGTAATACCAATGATTTGCGCGGGAAGGTGTTGCGCATCATTCCAAAAGCCAATGGGCCAAAAGCCGAGGGCGGCTATGATATTCCCGCAGGTAATTTATTTTCCGATCCGGCACAGGGGCGCCCGGAAATTTACGTGATGGGTGCACGCAACCCTTACAGCATTACTTTCGATAAAAAAACAAACACGTTGTTCTACGGTGATGTGGGCCCTGATGCAAGTAATGATTCTGAAGAAAAAGGTTCGCGCGGCTACGATGAAATTAATCGTGTAACAGCCGCGGGTAATTTTGGTTGGCCGTTGGCTATCGGTCAAAACAAACCTTATAAAATGTTCGATTACATCAACCAAAAAACTGGCCCTGAAGTCGATGTCGCGCGCCCAATCAATAATTCGCCTAACAACACAGGCGCAAAAGAATTGCCACCGGCTCAGCCCGCTTTTATCGCTTATCCCTATGGCGTTTCGGATGTGTTTCCCGAAATGGGAACGGGCGGCCGCACTGCATTGGTTGCTGATGTCTATCACGCCAATGATTATCCCGAATCGGTAAATCGCTATCCTGCGTATTACAACGATAAATTATTTATCCTGGACTTTATGCGCGCGTGGGTAAAGGTCGTGAGTTTTGATGATCAGGGGCGCATTCAAAAAATTGAACCCTTTGCGCCGCAAATTAATTATGCGCTGCCAATCGATTCGCGTTTTGCACCCGATGGAACCTTGTATGTGCTGGAGTACGGCATGTCCTGGTTTACTGGAAACCCGGATGCACGGTTGGCCCGCATTGAGTATGTCGGAGCGGGCAATCGTCCCCCCGTTGCCGAAATTACATTGGACAAAACACAGTTCGGTGTTCCGGCAAATGTTTATGCTTCTGCAAAAAAATCAGTAGATCTGGATGGCGATAAAATTACTTATGCGTGGAAATTGCACTGCGCGGATGCATCCTGTCCTGAGCGTCCTTTGGGTGATGCACCCGAGTTGAATCTGACATTGGATAAATCGGGCAAATATAATCTTGAGTTGGCTGTGACTGATGTGCAGGGGGCTAAATCGCTTTTTACTGCGCCGCTTGAAATCGGCAACGAGCCGCCTGCGATTAATTTCTCATCCAGTCAGAACCAGTCATTTTTCTGGCCTGACACCAAGCAATTTAATTACGCCTTCGCCGTTAATGATCAGGAAGACGGCACGGTATCAAGCGTGAAAGATAACAATCCGCTAGTGACGTTTACCTATGTAGAGCCCGAGAAAAAATCAGCGCCCGGGCACCAGGCTGCCAATGTGATCGATCAAGGTAAGGCACTGGTCGATGCCAATAATTGTTTGGGTTGCCACAAGCTGGATGAAAAAATGGTTGGTCCCGCATTTCGCGATGTTGCCCGAAAATATCAAAAAGATTCCAAGGCACTGGCGTACCTGGTTAACAAGCTTGCCAACGGCGGTGCCGGGGTTTGGGGTGAAATGAATATGCCGGCATTTTCTGGTTTGACAGAGGCCGAGCGCACGGCATTGGCGACTTACGTGTTGTCGCTGGCGGAAGATCATTCACCAAAAGGCTTGGCTTTATCGGGCTCAGTTGATCTTAAATCGCATCAGAAAAATTCAGCGGCAGTGAATTCAGACAAGCCTTTTACAGTGAATGGAGAAGCCTATATTTTTTCCGCCAAGTACACGGATAAGGGCGCGAATAATATGACTCCCATTACCGCAACTACACAAATCAAGTTAATCCCGCCACGTTTGGATTTTGACGGTGTATTTAACCCGGCTTTGGCAACCAAAGAAGCCAAACAGGATACTTACAATGAAATTAAAACGATTAAATTATTGGGTAGTGAAGGTGTCTCAGGGTTTGGCATAGGTCGTTATGATTTAACCTCGGTTAAATCGGTAAAAATTGGAGCCTTGTTCTTTAAGGAGCCAACCAATTGGTTGGTGGAAATTCGTCGCGACAACGCGGAAGGTGAATTGCTCGGCTCAGGTACGATTTCGCCATCCGAGTTAAAAACCTACGAGCGCAGCGATATCACACTCAAGAACACTAACGGTTTCTCTAGCTTGTATATAAAAGTACAACCGGAGCAAAAGACCACCGCGGAAGTGCGTTTGCAGGATATCAGCTTCGAGAAATAAAACAGCTGCGCAAAGGACTGCGCAAAAAAAGCAGCATACAGATATAAAAAAGCCCGCATTGCGCGGGCTTTTTCATTGGAGCGATTTGCTACTTACACGGCAACAGTCTGGATTTCTACCGCTGCAATGCGCTTACCTTCATTGGCAGCGTTTTGGTAGCTCTCAATTTCGTTGAAATTGAGGTAACGGTAAATGTCGGCAGACATGCTGTCGATCTTCTGTGCGTAGCTCAAGTATTCCTCTGGGGTTGGCAGTTTGCCGAGCACCGCAGCGATCGCGGCCAATTCTGCAGAAGCCAGGTACACGTTCGCACCTTCACCCAAACGGTTAGGGAAGTTACGGGTAGAGGTAGATACCACAGTGGAATTGCTGGCTACACGCGCTTGGTTACCCATGCAGAGTGAGCAGCCTGGCATTTCAGTACGGGCACCTTTTACACCGTAAATGCTGTAGTAACCTTCTTCCATCAATTGGTGCGCATCCATTTTGGTGGGTGGCGCAATCCACAGGCGAGTGGTCAATGCATCTTTGGTTGCGGCCAACAATTTACCGGCCGCGCGGAAGTGACCGATGTTGGTCATGCAAGAACCGATGAATACTTCGTCAATCTTCGCGCCTTGTACGTCAGACAATACTTTTACATCGTCCGGATCGTTCGGGCAGGCGAGGATTGGTTCTTTGATGTCAGCCAAGTCAATGTCGATGATCGCCGCGTATTCCGCGTCAGCATCCGCTTCCATCAATACCGGGTTAGCCAGCCACTCTTCCATTTTGCGTGCGCGACGCTCAATGGTGCGAACATCGCCGTAGCCTTGTTCGATCATCCAGCGCAGCATGGTGATGTTGGATTTCAGGTATTCGATGATTGGCGCTTTATCCAGCTTGATCGTACAGCCGGCAGCAGAACGTTCAGCAGATGCATCAGAAATCTCGAACGCTTGTTCTACTTTCAGGTTCGGCAAGCCTTCAACTTCCAGGATGCGGCCGGAGAAAATGTTTTTCTTACCTTTCTTCTCTACGGTCAACAAACCTTGCTTGATCGCGTACAGCGGAATGGCGTTTACCAAATCGCGCAGGGTGATGCCAGGTTGCAATTCGCCTTTGAAACGAACCAGAACAGACTCAGGCATATCCAGTGGCATAACGCCGGTCGCTGCAGCAAATGCAACCAAACCAGAACCGGCTGGGAAAGAAATGCCAATCGGGAAACGGGTGTGGGAGTCACCACCGGTACCTACGGTGTCAGGCAGCAACATACGGTTCAGCCATGAGTGGATGATACCGTCGCCTGGACGCAGGGAAACACCACCACGAGTCATAATGAAGTCGGGCAGGGTATGTTGGGTTTCGATATCAACCGGCTTTGGATAAGCAGCGGTGTGACAGAAAGATTGCATGGTCAAATCGGCAGAGAAACCGAGACATGCCAGATCTTTCAATTCGTCGCGGGTCATTGGACCGGTGGTGTCCTGAGAGCCTACTGTAGTCATCTTTGGTTCGCAGTAGGTGCCCGGGCGAATACCAGTAGTGCCGCACGCTTTACCTACCATCTTCTGTGCCAGGGTGTAGCCTTTGCCAGTGTCTGCTGGCGCTTGCGGCAAGCGGAACAGGGTGCTTGCTGGCAAGCCCAAAGATTCGCGTGCTTTGCTGGTCAGGCCACGGCCAACGATTAGCGGGATACGGCCGCCTGCTTGAACTTCGTCCAGTAATACATCGGATTTCAACTCAAATTCAGAGATTACTGCACCAGTTTCGCCGTTCAGGATTTTGCCTTCGTATGGGCGAATTTCGATTACATCGCCCATGTTCAGGTCGTCTACCGGCGCTTCGAAAACCAATGCGCCCGCATCTTCCATGGTGTTGTAGAAAATCGGGGCTACTTTGCCGCCAATGCACACGCCACCGGTACGCTTGTTAGGTACACCGGGAATATCGTCACCGATGAACCACAGTACAGAGTTGGTTGCAGACTTGCGTGAAGAACCGGTACCTACCACATCGCCCACAAACACCAGTGGGAAACCTTTGGTTTTCAGGGCTTCGATTTGTTTGATCGGGCCGATTGAACCTGGTTGATCAGGGGTGATGCCGTCGCGCGCCATTTTGAACATGGCCAATGCGTGCAGCGGGATATCAGGGCGTGACCAGGCATCAGGTGCTGGCGACAGGTCATCGGTGTTGGTTTCACCGGTGACTTTGAATACGGTGAGCTTGGTGCTCTCGGCAACTTTTGGCTTGCTGGTGAACCACTCGCCATCGGCCCAGGATTGCATCAGCGCTTTAGCATGGGTGTTGCCCGCTTTAACTTTTTCTTCCACGTCGTGGAATGCATCAAACATCAGCAAGGTGTGCTTGAGTTCTTCAGCAGCCAATGGCGCCAGGGTTGCGTCGTCGAGCAGGTTTACCAGTGGTTCGATGTTGTAACCGCCGAGCATCATGCCGAGCAGTTTAATCGCGAGGGGTTTATCAATGAGGGGGGAGCTTGCTTCGTTTTTGAGAATCGCGCTTAGGAAAGCGGCTTTAACATAGGCGGCTTCATCAACGCCGGGCGGAACGCGGTTGGTAATCAAATCCAGCAATACTTCATTTTCACCAGCGGGGGGATTCTTCAGTAACTCAACCAATCCTGCAACTTGTTCAGCGTTTAATGGTTTTGGTGGAATACCTTCTGCGGCGCGTTCTGCGACCTGTTTACGATAGGCTTCAAGCACGGTTTTATCCTCATTAGTGTAGGGGTTACTCCCTCAGCAGGATCTCTGCCTCGAGAGACTATCCATGGCCTTCATGGATGACTAAGTGCGTCCAAGAATTGTTCGCACTTAAACTGCTCATGAGCGAGCAGCAAATCGGGGGCAGAGTATACCTTATGCTGCACGGGCTGTTAATGCGCATAACCCAAGTCGCCGGTGTTTGTCAGCATTGGCTTTAGTGGGAATCGGTATTTAGAGTTGGTTGTGATAAGGTGGCGGGCTTGTTTGGCTCCCGAGTCGAGCCTGCGGCAACGACAAAAAATGGCATTGGCCAATAAGAATGAGGACTGTATGAAATCGATGCAAAAAAATGTATTAATCTCTGGCCTGATGGTGGGCTTGCTGGCAACACTGATTGGTTGCGATAAAAAAGCAAATGATGCTCCTGTCGCGAGTGCGGCTTCTATTTCGTCGGAGGCCGCATCTGTTGCAGCTTCGTCTGCGGCGCCTGCAGCAGCCTGCAACGGTACAGCGCCTGCCGGTGATTTGACTCCTGTACGTATCGAAGCAGCGAATACTACCCGTACCGAACCTGGTTTATTTGAAGGTCCGGTATGGATCAACGATGCCCTGTATTTTTCCGATTTCGTCTTCACCAATGGTTTCTCATCACGCATTCAAAAATTAGATGCAAATGGTATGGTTACAACGGCTATCGATGATTCCGGTAGCAATGGTCTTGCTGTCGATAACAAAGGCCTTTTGGTCGCAGGTACCCATAAATACAAAGGCCTCTCGTTGTTTAACCCTGCAACGGGTGAGCGCACCACAATTGTTGACCAGTTCAATGGCAATCCATTTAATTCACCAAACGATATTGCTATCGCCAAAGACGGCACAATTTATTTTACCGACCCCGCGTTCCAGCGCGATGCGGCACCTGGTGGCCAGGAAAAAACCGGCGTATATCGCGTAGCAACAGATGGTAATGTGACATTGGTAGATGACACTATCTCCAACCCAAATGGGATCGCTTTATCGCCAGCGGAAGATGTGCTTTACGTCAATGGCGGTGGTGAGCAGGGTTTGTTGCGTGCATATCCTATTGTTGATGGTGTTCCGCAAGCCGGAAAAGATTTAATCACCGGGCTTAGTATTCCCGATGGCATGGCGATTGATTGCCAGGGAAATATTTATCTAACAGAGCATATTGCGCGCAAACTGCGTGTTTACACTCCGGCAGGTGAGCAAATTGCACAAGCAGAGACAGATGCAAATCTGACGAACGCTGCCTTCGGTGGGGTCGAAGGGAAAACCCTGTATTTAACCGGTGCAGGTTCTGTTTGGAAAATTGAATTGGCGATCACCGGCTCGGCCTATTAGTTTTATTTTTTCTCCCAATGCGAACCGTATTTTTCGGTTCGCATACAACTGCGAAATTTATGCTTGTATTAAAACCCGTAAAAACCCCCTGTGTGGGAATCTGTTCCACCGGCATTGGCGACAGTGTTTGCCGCGGCTGCAAACGTTTTGGTCACGAAGTCATTGATTGGAATAGCTACACCCACGAGCAGCGTCTGCTGATTGCGCAGCGGCTGGAATCATTTTTAGTGCAAATCGTGCAAAATATGATTCAAATCACTGACGAGAAATTGTTACTCACCCAGGTCAAACATCAGCAAATACAATTCAAGCCAGAGCAAAATCCCTATTGCTGGGTATTTGATTTGTTACGCGCAGGTGCCAGTCAGATTCAGGATCTATCGCTCTACGGCCTTGCATTGCAAATAAACTGGCTAGGTACTCCACTGACGGTGATTCGCGATAATATCGATAAAGATTTTTACGCTTTATCTTGCGCGCATTACGAACGTTACATCTCCCCATGTTTTGTTACCGTTGAAACCCTTGAACAACATAAATAGTTTTACTCTATGAATGCTCTCACCAAAATCCAACAATTCCTTCACTGCGAAACGCCAGACGCCTGGATAAAAAATGCATTGGATAACCAGGCATTGTTATTACTTGATCACGCCAATTGCGAAAAGAAAGCAGCATCTACTGCCATTAATTTGATGTTTCGTTATGTAGGTGACTTCGACATGATGAACAAAATGTCGCGTCTTGCGCGCGAGGAACTGCGTCATTACGAGCAAGTGATGGCGATTATGGAGGCGAGGGGAGTCGCCTATGAACAGATTACTCCTGGCCGTTACGCGGGTGAGTTGCGCAAGTTGGTGCGCACCTCTGAACCCGGTCGCTACATAGATACACTCATTTGTGGTGCAATTATTGAGGCTCGCTCTTGCGAGCGTTTTGCCAAAATCGCTCCTCACTTGGATGAAGAGCTGCAAAAGTTTTATCTCTCGCTGCTTAAATCTGAGTCTCGTCATTATGAGGATTATTTAACTTTGGCTAAACGTGCTGCTGAAGGTGCCGATATTTCTGCGCGAGTGCAGGAATTTTTGGTGCTGGAAAAAACTTTGGTTGAAGGTAGTGATGAAGAATTTCGTTTCCATTCTGGTGTAGTGAATTAGTTGCATGTTGGGCAATTACGCCCAACATGTAAGCGCCAAGTCTAGCGGGCTCTTAACCAGCGCCCGAAGAAGCCAAGCATACCAAGCATCAACAATAAAATTCCTGATGGTTCTGGAACGTCAATTTCCTCCCCCGGATAATAAAAAGTAAGATCGTCTATATACCCGTCTGACTGACCTGAAAGCTCAATCGATGCAATTCCAGATTCCGACTGAAAGACAACAAATTGATTAGGCACATAAGGTGTGCTTTCCTCATAGTTCATTCCATGAATTTCGCCTTCGGTAACAATATTTTCAAAATAGTTGTTTGGTCCAAGCGCGGAAATAAAAACCTTATGGCCTGTTGAGCTTCCGGTATAAAAGCTGACATAGGTTGGAAGCGTATTAATGAAATTAAATACGATTCCGGGACCTATCACGTAATTCGGCGCAGACTGCGTGCTGGCGGGCACTAAATACGCGTTCCATGCAAACACTACGCCTTGCGATTCATATTCATTGGTAACCATCTCATTTGGGAGGGAGGACGGATCGAGATCGTCGAAATCAATAATGACTGCTTGGGCTGGTGTGCAGAAAAATAAAAGAACGGAAAGGCATGTCAAAAGTGAGCGATAGTTTTTAAAACGCATATAAACCTCCTGGTCAACATCGTTAGTGGTAAACAGAATAGTCGGACATCTTTAATAAACTGCTAAGAAAACTGACTGCTGGCGAACACAGCCATCTACCTATACAGCTTATTTATTTAACTTCAACCAGTAGTTGCAAAAAATAGACTTTTGTCGCCACGCTTTGCCTTTGGGCAGCTCAATCGTCATAAAATGTAAATCTTGTACACTAGTGTTTTAATGGTCTCTACACTCCGCCTCGGTATTAATAATAATCAGAGGTACACATGGCATATCAAATTAATCGGCGGCGAGGCATTCTCGCAATCCTTATTATCTTTTTGGCATTACCCGCACTAGCGAAAGATGAATTAGCTCTTAACGAAAAAGACTACTTTGAGCGGCCTGGCCTCAACGTACTGGTCTTTAGTAATTGGTATGACGGTTTGTTCAGCGATTCCAAAACGAGTGGTGTCGAATTGATCCATCACGGTGAGCGCACAGTGACGAATGGTGATGTGCGCTTAAATGCAACGCCGGAGCAATGGGATCTAACGCCCTTGTTTAAAGAGCGCAAAGTGAACCATACCGAGCAATCTATTGAGGCGTTTCTGCATTATCCGGATCAGCAATTTGATTTCTCAATCAAAGTTAGGAAGAACCTAACAGGCCTAAGCTTGACGGTGAATTTGCCAAAGCCTTTGCCCAAGTCGCTGGAGGGCAAGGCAGGATTTAATTTGGAGTTCTTGCCCTCTGCCTATTTTCATAAATCCTTTCTAATGGATGATCATGCCGGTGGGTTTCCTGTTTATCCAACTGGCTTGAAAGAAATTAATGGCAAGGCCAATCCGATCGCACTTGCGCAAGGCCAGCATCTGGTGCTCGCGCCGGAAGATGAAGAGCGCCGTATCAGCATTAAATCGAAAACCGTTTCCCTTGAACTTTATGATGGCCGCGGTAAGGCACAAAACGGATGGTTTGTGTTGCGCAGCAAAATTCCGGCGGGCAAAACTGGTGCTGTAATTGAGTGGCAGATCGATGCGGCAACGGTAAAAAATTGGATTCGCGAACCTATGATCGCGCATTCGCAACTGGGCTATCACCCCGCGCAAAAAAAAGTGGCTGTGATTGAACTGGATGCGCGCGATAAAAAAGTCCGCAAAGCCAGTTTGGTAAAAATTAATGCCGATGGAAGTCGCGATACTGTTTTAAGTGAAAAAACCAAAAGTTGGGGAAAATATTTGCGCTATGAATATCGCCAGTTTGATTTTACAAAAGTACAAGCGCCGGGATTGTATGTAATCGTTTATGGCGATCAGGAAACCCACAGTTTCCGCATCGATAAAAATATTTACCAAAATGCCTGGCATCCAACGCTGGATATGTATTTACCAGTGCAGATGGATCATGTGACAGTGAATGAATCCTATCGCATATGGCATGGCGCTTCGCATTTGGATGACGCACTCCAGGCACCGGTAAACCATGAGCATTTTGATTTATATGCGCAGGGCCCGACCACCGATACACCCTACAAACCGGGCGAACATATCCCGGGCTTAAACATAGGCGGTTGGTATGATGCCGGCGATTACGATATCCGCACGCAAACACAGTACGACGTAGTTAATACCCTGGTTACCGTATGGGAAACTTTTGGTTTAAAACGCGATACCACCAGCGTGGATTACGTGCAAAAGTTTGTTGATTTACACACTGCAGACGGCAAACCGGATGTATTGCAACAGATCGAGCACGGTACGCTGGCATTGATCGCGCAACATCGTGCGGTGGGGCATGCGATTCCTGGAATTGTTGAGGCTCACATCGATCAATATCACCATCTGGGCGACGGTATTACTAAAACCGATAATTTAATTTATGACTCCAAAAAAACCGAACTGGAAACTGATGGCTTTACGAGTGGTAAGTTCGATGATCGTTGGGCATTTACCAGCAAATCATCGTCGTTAAATTACGGTTCTGCTGCCGCGCTGGCTGCTGCTAGCAGAGCCTTGGCAGGATTTAATGACGAGTTAGCACGCGAGTGTTTGGCAACAGCAAAAAAAGTGTGGGCGGAAGAGCAAGCCAAATCGAAACCGGATGTTTTCCGGTACGGTAATACCACCGGTGGTAAGCTCGAACATGAGCAGTTGAAAGCGGCAACTGAATTGCTAATCACAACTGGCGATGCAAAATATGCTCGCGCTATTGAGGGTTTATTTATAAAAGTAGAATTTGCCGGCAATGCTTCCTGGTTTTTTCGTGCATTACCAAAGATGGGCCCTGAGTTTAAAGATCAGTTAAAAATAAAAGCGCAGGATTATCAAAAGGAGTTGGCGGATATTGAATCCAAAAATCCTTTTGGTGTGCCTATCACCGATGGCGGTTGGGCGGGAAATGGTTGGGTCATCCGCCATGCGATTAATAATTATTATATCCATAAAGCATTTCCTGATTTGGTTGGGCGCGAGTCAGTGTTGCAGGGATTAAATTATCTCTACGGAACTCATCCTGCGCACAATTTATCATTGGTATCCAATGTAGGAACCCGTTCGAAAGAAGTGGCTTACGGAATGAATCGCGCAGATTTTTCGTTTATTTCTGGCGGGATTGTTCCCGGTGTTTTGTTGCTAAAGCCGGACTATCCTGAGAATCACGAGGATTGGCCATTCTTTTGGGGTGAAAATGAATATGTTGTGAACCTTGCGGCTAGTTATATTTTGTTAGTAAATGCTGCGGAGGAGATATTAAAAGAGTAGTTCATTTCCGCATTCGGTAATTCCTTGTTATTACATAGGCCTCCCACCTTGGTGAGGCTTTTGTATTTTAGCGCTACCAAAAACGTGGATATGAGGGACTGATGTTTGAATCCGGATTCTGGTTTATGATGTCTAAATAGATGCCTCAATCAATGCGGAGTATTTATGACTGTTCCTGACGATAATAAGTTGCCTCAAGATCCAAATCCTAAACCGGCACAAACACCCTCACGAGAGACCCGTTCCTCCGCCAATAGCTGGGCGCTGGGTTTGGCGATTGTGGTGATTGGCGGGTTGTTGTTGGCGCGTAACCTTGGCTTTGAATTGTTCTTTTTGGATTTTCACAACTGGTGGGCTTTTTTTATTTTGTTAGCGGCGATCGGCCCGTTGCAGCAAGCGATTAGCATTTATCGCAAAGAGGGATTCAATGTTGCTGTTGTGAATTCGTTAGTGTCGACCGGTGCCATTATTTTTATTGCCTTAATGTTTTTGCTTGATCTTTCATTTGGCACTTGGTGGCCAGTCTTTGTGATTATTGGCGGTCTTTATATGATGACCAATCGGAATCGCAGCTAAGAATTTTTTTCGCGTGTTCCTGATCGAGTTCTTGTTTGTTTATGTGATCGCCCAATGTTCAAGGGTAAGTTCGTTAGCATTCGCTTTTATACACCAGGCAGAATCATGCCAATCGCCTAATACAATACGCTCAGCCTGTTTGCCATTAACAATAAGCGGGTGGCGAGCAGGGCGATGGGTGTGCCCGTGAATCAGGCGAGTGACATCTGCCTGTTCCATTTGCGCGGTGACTTCAGCAGGTGACACATCGGTAATGTCCTGTGCTTTCATACTGGTCAGGCTTTGGCTTTTCTCGCGCATTTGTGCAGCAAGTGCGCGGCGGACTACAAGTGGCTGCGAGAGAATTTGCTGTTGCCATTGCGGGTTGCGCACCATAGAGCGGAACTGCTGGTATTCAGTATCGTCTGTGCACAGACTGTCGCCGTGCATTAACAAAGTGGGTGTGCCATACAAATCAATGACAGTGCCGTCGGAAATTATCGTCATGCCTGCTTTTTTGGCGTAATCATTTCCTAATAAAAAATCGCGATTGCCGACCATAAAATAAATGCCCACGCCTTTCTGGCTAAGTGCAAATAGTTCGCTGGCCACGTCTTGTGGAAGTTGGGTGTCATCATCGTCACCAATCCACGAATCAAAAAAATCGCCGAGAATATAGAGCGCCTTGGCCTGTGTGGCATAGGTGTGCAAAAAATGAAAAAACGCCCGCGTGATTTGCGGGCGTGATTCATGGAGATGTAAGTCAGAAATAAACAGTGTGTGCATATATTCTGTAATTATTCGCTGAAATTATTCGTTGATAGTAGCGCTTTGGATAATCACAGCTTCTTTAGGTACATCCTGGTGAAAACCTTTGCTGCCAGTTTTTACACCTTTGATTTTGTTTACTACATCCATGCCATCGGTAACTTTACCAAATACACAGTAGCCCCAACCGGAAGAATTTTTACCGGAATGGTTGAGGAAGCTATTGTCTTTGACGTTGATAAAAAATTGCGCAGTTGCACTGTGTGGATCATTGGTGCGCGCCATCGCCAAGGTGCCAGTCAGATTTTGCAAGCCGTTATCAGCTTCGTTTTCAATTTGGTCGCGGGTTTTTTTCTGTTCAAAATCTTCGGTGAAACCGCCGCCTTGAATCATAAAGCCATCGATCACGCGGTGAAAAATCGTGCCGTTATAAAAACCTTCTTCAACATATTGTTTGAAGTTAGCGGCAGTTTTTGGCGCTTTGTCAAAATCCAGTTCGATAACAATATCGCCGTAGTTGGTATGTAGAGTGATCATGCTAAGTCTCCCTTGTGGAAAAAGCGGGTATGATACGCGCTCCCCGAAAGGGAAGGAATGCGTAATCCCATTAAATTTTTTGATGAAGTGAAGGTCATGCAGCGCGGTAAATTTCTCACAATTGAAGGTACGGAAGGTGTTGGAAAAAGCACCAATTTGACGTTTGTACGCGATTGGCTTACTGCGCGTGGTATTGAAGTAGTAGTAACTCGAGAGCCCGGTGGCACGCCTTTGGCGGAAGAGGTGCGTAGCCTGTTACTAAGTAAGCGCGATGAGGCGGTGGATGAAACGGCCGAATTACTGCTGGTGTTTGCCGCGCGCGCGCAACATCTGGCACAGGTGATTAAACCTGCCTTGGCCCGCGGCGCCTGGGTATTGAGCGATCGATTTACTGATGCGACTTACGCGTATCAAGGTGGTGGACGCGGCTTGAGTAAAACAGTGATCGAACAGCTTGAGCAGCTGGTGCAGGAGGATTTGCGCCCTGATCTGACCCTGATTTTGGATATTGATGTTGAGCTGGGCTTAAATCGTGCCCGCCAGCGTGGTGAATTGGATCGATTTGAAAGTGAAACCATTGGTTTCTTTGAGCGAGTGCGCTCGGCATATCGTCAGCGCGTACAGGCTGCCCCCGGGCGTTATGCACTGGTTGATGCAGGGCAGGAATTAAACGCTGTGCAACGCGACATAGATGCGCTTTTGAGTAAGCTTATTGTTTAAGTGCAGGGATTAGCTGTACTTATAAATATGCCCGCCATTAGCGGGCATATTTGTTTAGGCACTGATGCAAATATTAGAGGCGGAGGCCTAACTGGATAGCCCCGCCGACGGTTTCATTGTCGCCTGTATAAGCTGCAATATCGAGATTAACCACGTCAAATGGAGACAAGCCAAAGCCAATGGAGTAGGTGTCTGCCAAGGTGTTTTCCATATCTTGTTGGAAGCCGGCGCGCAGTTGGAGCCAGCTAAATGGACTTACCTCAACACCAGCGCGGAGCATTTGGGTATCGCCACCCAAACCATAGGCTTCGGTTGCATTTAAATCCAGGGATACTTCCGCGGTTAACCAGTCTTTCATGTATCCAAATGCTGCGGTGCTCTTAGTGGCGAGTTCAAATTTCTCCCGGGTGATAGTGTCGAAGTCGTTACTGATGACGTCGCTTACCGCCAAGCCGTAGCGCAGATTTCCGTCAATAAAGGTGATACCGGCATCCAGGCTGTTGGCACTGCTTTTTACGGTGTAGTCATCAGCATCGAAATCATCCTCATCATATTCTTCAACTGTTGCTTCATAGAGGATTGTTTCTACCGTCACTTTTTTCGGCGTAATGCCTACCAGCAACTTGCGATCTTCACTTTCCGCAAAAGCTTTGGAGAATGCCACTCCCACCTCACGGATAAGCGCACCTTTACCGAGAACGGAAGACTGCAACTCATTCGGATCAAACGGTTCATTGATGCTGTTTTCGATCAATGCATAGTCATCTTCATCAACAAGGGTTGCTACGCCCAGGGTGCCATGTGCTTTGGCGATCAGCGAGATAGAAACTATGTCATTGGGAATAGCAATAACCAGACTGCCGCTGGCAGTTGCTTGTACGGTTTTGTCGTCGACGTTTTCAAGATATCCGATCAGCTTATCGGCCATGTCCGGGGTTAGGTCTGCCTGGCTGGAAAGACCGTCCAAATAATCGATGTAATCTACCAGGTCATCCATAGAGTCGATCAAATCGTCTTTGTCTGAACCAAGTACGCCGGCATTGATTACAAAAGCGAAATCATCTGTTTCGCTATGCGATGTGCCAAGGCTGGAGTTTAGCAACACACCATCGCTATAACCGCCAGTTACATAGCCAGCACCGGACATGCCACTAAGGCGACCGTTATATTGTTCCGAGGCGAGAGCAGTGCTGGAGGCGGTGAGAATAGCAAGACATAGGAGTGTTTTTTTCATGAATGCGTCCTTAATAGAGTTGATAGTTTTGTGATGAGTTACTCATATTTTCAGA
>DATIGS010000212.1:0-7982 GCA_035481425.1 Cellvibrio sp.
GATAAATGCACCGCGGCCACCGCCGACCATTGCATAACGAATTCGTGGAGCTGTCATTGTGTTAACCCTTCTATTTTTAAAGACCGAGACTGTGGCAGTTTTTTATAAACCTAAAATTCTTCTATTTTTCGCATCATCAACGCCGCTTTTTGCGAAGTCATCAAACGCGCGTTCGGTCACTTTAATAATGTGTTGCTGGATAAAAGGCGCGCCCTCTGCTGCCCCCACTTCCGGATGTTTCAGTGCGCACTCCCACTCCAATACCGCCCAGCCGTCGTAATCGTAGGCGGCGAACTTGGAGAAAATTTGTTTGAAATCCACTTGGCCATCGCCCAGTGAACGGAAACGGCCAGCGCGATCAACCCAGCTTTCGTAACCGCCATAAACGCCTTGCTGTGCGCTTGGGTTAAATTCCGCATCTTTCACATGGAACATTTTGATGCGCGCGTGATAGCGGTCGATAAAGGCTAAATAATCGAGTTGTTGCAACACAAAGTGCGATGGGTCGAACAAAATATTCGCGCGCGGATGATTGTCGACCGCTTTCAAAAAGCGCTCGAACGTTGCGCCGTCATGCAGGTCTTCGCCCGGATGGATTTCGTAGCAGACATCGACACCGGCTTTATCAAACGCATCCAGAATCGGCAGCCAACGGTTAGCCAATTCTTCAAAACCTTTTTCCACCAAACCGGCGGGGCGCTGTGGCCAGGGGTACAAATACGGCCACAAGAGTGCGCCGGAGAAAGTCGCGTGGGCTTTCAGGCCGAGGTTCTTACTCGCCTGCGCTGCAAACAATAATTGCTCAACTGCCCAGGCTTGGCGCGCCTTGGGATTGCCGCGCACCGACTCGGGTGCGAAGCCGTCAAACATATCGTCGTAGGCCGGGTGAACCGCTACCAACTGGCCTTGCAAGTGAGTCGATAATTCAGTCGCTACCAAACCGTGTTTGGCGAGGGTCGCCTGGATTTGGGCGCAGTATTCCGGGCTCTTGGCTGCCTGCTCCAGATCAAACAGGCGCTTGTCCCAAGTGGGAATTTGTACGCCTTTAAAGCCCAAACTCGCCACCCAACCGGCGATCGAATCCAGACTGTTAAAGGGGGCTTCGTCACCCGCAAATTGGGCGAGAAAAATGGCGGGACCTTTCAAGGTTTTCATAGCTGTTCTCCAAATGAGCAGACCAAACAGTAGCGCGGTTGCGTAGTAGCGCCAGAACTGAGGTACCGAGGTATTGTTATGTATGTCGGCGCTGTCACACGGGGATGACAGCGCCAGCAAATGTCGGACTTATTATTTCAGGCGGACGACTTTATGCCATGTCGCATACAGGCGCGATACGCCAAAACAGTTATTTACACTTCTTATAGTACTTATAACCCAAAGCCGCAGGAGGCGCGACTTTAAGGCCAAAGATAGATCACTTTTTGCTGTAATTTTTTTCTACTGTTCCTCTTTTTTTACTGAACTGTAGCCATCACCAGCGCAAATGGCACTGCGCCCAAGGCACCAAATGCCGGATGGGATTTCAGGGTTGAACGGCTGGTAGCCGGGCTCGGCAGACCGCACAGGAAGCGGGCCAATTGGCGCGGCTGGCGCAAAGCCGCATGGTTCTCGTGCTTGAGGCTGGCGATGGTATTTTTTTGCTCACTGCTGAGCGGCGCCGCGGCGGGCAAGTTGACGGGCACGGGCGCCTGGCGGCAGTGATTGCAAATACCGCAGGCTTGGGCGCTGGTCTCGCCAAAATATTGCATGAGTTGCTGGCTCAAACACGCCGGATTATTCGCAAACGCCAGCACGCTGTGAATGCGTTTGATATCGCGCGCTTCGCGTTCGGCAAATAATTGATCCAAGTGATCGCACAACGCTTTGAATTGTTCAGCTGACTTTATTTGCTGATTATTTTTGTAGCCCTGGCGCAAATTGGCGACTGTCAATTCGATCCAGTTTTTTTCTGCAAGATAATCCAGTGCCTTGGTGATGCGCTCTTTGGTTTCATTTAATTGCTGCGGTGCTGTCAACATATCGAGCGAAAGCCATTTTCGCCCCATACGCCCAACGGAAAATAATTGCTGCAAAAATGCCGCGCGGTTTGCATCAAACTGCGCAAGGATAAAATCCTTATCCTGAATAAAATTGATTTTATATTCGGTGTAAAACGGACTTTGCGCGCTGATGACTTTTTGCAGTTCGAGATAAGTCAGCGCGGTATTTAATACCAGCGGGCGCAAATCAAATTGATTCGATAATTCATAAGTTGAAATATCAAATACATCATTGTGGCCAAGCAAGTGCTCCGCCAGTGCACGCAAGCTTTCGGCGATGGGCGTATCGCCATAGGTAAAATTTTCCAGCGTGCGTATATCATCGCCCACCGCCAGCATTTCACACAGCGAAGGATTGCCATCGCGCCCGGCGCGGCCAATTTCCTGCACATAATTTTCAATCGATTTGGGCAAGTTAAAATGGTACACCGCGCGGATATTGCTTTTATCGATGCCCATACCAAACGCAATGGTCGCCACCACAATCGGCACTTCGCTGCTCATAAACTGGTTTTGCACTTGCTCGCGCTCATCATCTTTTAATCCGGCGTGATAATGCGCCGCGCGCAAACCAGCGGCATTGATGGCAGCAGCAACATCTTCTGCGGTTTTTTGCAGGGTGACATAAATAATCGTGGCTGCATCGCGCGGATGTTTATGCAAACGCGCAAGCAATAATTCCATGCGCAATTCGGCAGTACAGGGCGTGACGCGCAACTGCAAATTGGGGCGCGCAAAACTGGTTTGAATGTGATGCTCGGGTTGAATCGCAAATTGCCTGCAAATATCGGCAGCAACACTGGGTGTTGCAGTCGCGGTTAATGCGAGCACGCGGCCGACGCGCAATTTTTTGGCAAGGTCGGCAAGCAGCAAATAATCCGGCCGGAAGTTATGCCCCCACTCGGAAATGCAATGCGCCTCATCAATCGCCAACAAACTGATGTTCAACTGGCCGAGCCGCTGCACAAAGCGTTCATTCTTCAATCGCTCGGGCGAGACATACAACAACTTCAAACTGCCATTTTGCAGCGCTGCATAAATCGCCTGGGTCTCGTCCTTACCGAGCGACGAATCCAATCGCGCCGCATTAATGCCTAACTGCTGCAGCGCATCGACCTGGTCTTTCATCAGCGCAATTAATGGCGATACCACCAGCGTCAAACCATCCAGCATTAATGCGGGCAATTGATAACAGAGACTTTTTCCACCACCGGTAGGAAATACCGCGAGCGCAGAATTGCCGTGCAGGAGCGCATTGATAACGGCCTCTTGGCCGGGGCGAAAGGCCGGTAATTTAAACGTGTGGTGTAACAGGTATTCAGGAGTCATAAGGTTTCCGTAATGGTTAATTGGATCTTCCGTGACGAGAATGAAGTGACTGGTTGAGTCGTTGGGCTGCGCATCATAAACACTCCGCCGATTTTCTGCTGCGGCCGCCGCAATCAATTTTGTGCGCTCTATTCACAAATCAGCCGTCCCACTTTTGCGATTGGTTGCCACGCAGGTTTGCACGAACGCCGGGCGCTACTGTGTACCAGAACGTTTGGCGCGCATCTCACTGAAACGACCGCGTTGTTTTGCCATCCGGATTGAATGGCCGTGCTTCATTGCTTGATTAAGCAATTGATAAACAAGATTTTTTGTTGCGTATTTTTGTTGTGCAGCAACCGAACCCTTTATCTGGCGTTCGATGCTGTTGTCAGGACGACAATAAATTCCATCGCCCTAGACTGGCAAAACGGCTGCAAATATTCGCGCGCCGCAACGCAATATCACCTGCGTAGATAAACCTTCCGATAACAATAACTCTGGAGTATCCATTATGTTAAAGCAGCAGTTAGTGCGGCTGGGGGCATTACTAATGCCGCTGGCCCTGAGTGTATTTCCCCTCGCCGCCTCGGCGCAGACGCTCTTATCCCAAGGCAAACCCGTGGTCGCCTCATCGCAAGAAGGCGCGTGGCTGGCACCAACGATGGCGGTGGATGGCAATGCTGGCACCCGTTGGGGCAGTGTGTTTGCAGACCCGCAATGGATTATGGTGGATCTCGGCGGTGGTGATCAGCTCATCGTCAGCAGCGGCGATTTCATCAAAATCATCCTCGTTGATGTCGTCCTCTCTCTCCTCCTCACTCACGTCATCTTCATCGATATCGTCCAGCGATAACGACAACAGTTCGGTGAATTTTGGCAGCAACGTGACCATCTTTGATCCGGCCATGCCGCAAGCGCAGATACAAGCCAGGATCAATGAAATCTACGAGCGTCAGCGCGATAACCAATTCGGCACCCCGCGCGATGCGATCATGTTCAAGCCGGGGACCTACCAGGTCGAGATTCCGGTTGGCTTCTTTACCCATGTGATCGGCCTGGGTGCCATGCCGGACGACGTAAATATCCTGGGGCAAGTGGTCTCTTATCCCGTGCTGCCGAACAATAACTCCACACAGAACTTCTGGCGCGGCATCGAGAACTTTTCGGTCACTCCGCCCGGCGCCGGCATGCTCTGGTCAGTGTCCCAAGCAGCGCCCATGCGTCGCATGCATGTGCGCGATAACAACCTGATCCTGCACTACTACGGTGGTTGGGCGAGCGGCGGCTGGCTGGCGGATTCCAAAGTGGATTACGACGTAGGCACCGGTTCGCAGCAGCAGTGGGTATCGCGTAACAGTCAATGGGGCAGCTGGACCGGCAGCCTGTGGAATATGGTGTTTCTGGGGATCGCCAACAACTTGCCCGGCGGCACCTGGCCGACCTCGGCCAACACCTTTATCGACAGCACCCCGGTTATCCGCGAAAAACCGTTCCTTTACTTGAACGGCAGTAACTATGAGGTGTTCGTCCCCTCGTTGCGCACCAATGCCAAAGGTCTTTCCTGGGCGAATGGCCAGTCGGCCGGGGCTTCACTCCCGCTCAGCCAGTTCTACGTGGCGCGCGCCGGTGTGGATAACGCCACCAGCATCAACGCCGCGCTCAACCAGGGCAAAAACCTGCTGCTCACCCCCGGCATTTATCCGCTCGCGGACTCGATCAAAGTCAACCGCGCCAACACCATCGTAATGGGTATGGGCTATGCGACCCTCACGCCCACTAATGGCAATAGCGTGCTGGAAGTAGCTGATGTAGACAGCGTGACCGTATCGCACCTGATGGTGGACGCAGGCACAACCAATAGCCCGGTATTGATCCGCATTGGCGAGAACGGCAGCAACGCCAGCCATGCATCCAACCCGACCGTACTGCACGATATTTTTGTGCGCGTCGGCGGCAATGGTGTAGGCCGCGCTGGCGTAAGCCTGCTGGTAAACAGCCACGATGTGATCATCGACCACACCTGGTTGTGGCGCGCTGACCACGGCGAAGGCGTTGCTTGGGATCTGAATACCGCCGCCAATGGTCTGGTCGTCAACGGCAACAACGTATCGGCTTATGGTTTATTTGTGGAGCACTATCAGGAGTATCAGGTGCTCTGGAATGGCAATAACGGCAAGACCTATTTCTACCAATCCGAAATTCCTTACGATCCCCCCACACAAGACCAATGGCGCAGTGCCGCCGGTATCAATGGTTGGGCCTCGTACAAAGTCGCTGATAGCGTGACGCAACACGACGCACGCGGTATGGGCATCTACGCCGTATTCCTGCGCCCGAATGTATTTTTATCGCGTGCAATAGAGACGCCGACCTCAGCCAATGTGAAGTTTGAGCATATGGTGACGGTCAACCTGACTAACGACGGCGGCATCCAACGGGTAATCAATAATACTGGCGATGCGACGCCACCGGGCATTACTGTGCAAACACCGCGTGTGACGGCTTACCCGCAGTAAATAAAAAAGCGCCCACGTTTAAAAAATCCCCCCGTGAATCATTTTCGCGGGGGGATTTTTTTTGGCGATAGATACGGGCGTTTAATTGCTGATAGAAAAGTGTCAGTTTTGCATTCAAAAATACATTTTCACCTCGATCTTCCTTGGCAGAATCCCAACAGGATAACGAATTGATTAGGGATAACTGATTCAACAAGAACACCCGTCTGTGTGTGCACATCACACAGCCAACAATAATATCGAGGTCAATATGAGTTATGCAGTGAGAGATAGATCAAGGAACATATTTAAGCGACTCGCCGTTTTTTCCTTCGCACTTTGCAGTAGTGTGCTGTGTTTAAACGTAAATGCCATCAGCTGTAACGGCATTGCCGAATGGAACAGCAGTACCGCGTACAGCGGCGGTGCACAGGTCAAACAAAACAATAAGGCCTACAAGGCAAATTGGTGGTCGCAAGGTCACAGCCCCGCGAGCTATTCCGGTCAATGGCAGGAGTGGAGTTTGCTCGGCAATTGTGATGGCGCAACTTCTTCATCCAAAGCGGCATCGTCTGCAAACAGTTCAAGCAAGTCCTCTATTGCCTCAAGCAGATCCAGCAGCCAGTCGTCAGTTGTATCCAGCTCATCGGTAGCAGGCAATGACTGCGGCGCGGCCTGGTATCGTGCGAATTTAACTAACTACGAATCCTACCCTGCGCCAGGCAGTGATGAATGCGTGATTTACAATGGCTGCTTATGGAGCGGATATTTCTACGGCATCTCCGGTAAACAACCAGAGTCATGGGTGATGGCAAATAATATTGCCGCTGTGCATTTAAAAGATTGGAGCTGGCTAGGCCTTAAGACTATTAACCTGCGCCAGGGCACCAAACGAATCACTGCCAAAGTATATGACGCCTGCGCCGATTCCGATTGCAATGGCTGTTGCACCGCCAACCTTGCCGGTGATGGTTATTTAATTGATTTGGAAAAATACACCATGCAGCGCTTCGGCTCTGGCTCTGGCATCGTGGAATTCCAGGTTTGCAATTAATAACCAGATGGTTTTGAAATCCTTTCACCTCCCGTGAAAAATTCTTCGGCCGCACACGCGGCCTTTTTATTTTTCAGCTGATGACACTGGATCAATGCGCTCAACTGTGTTGGTAGCTGCGTTTGAACTCGCGCGGTGTGCAGTTTTTTAATTGCAAAAAGCGGCGATTGAAATTGGAAATATTATTGAACCCGCAGCGATAGCTGATCGTCGATACAGCGGCGTCCGTCGTCAGCAATAAGGAACAGGCTTTGCCAATACGCAATTGGTTTACAAGCTCAGTGAAGGTCTGCTCAGTGCGCTGCTTAAAAAAACGGTGGAAGTGATTGGTGCTCATATGCGCGAGCGCAGCCATCTGCTCCGCGCATAAATCACTGGTGTAATGCTGGTGAATATAGGCAATCACCCGATCAATCTTTTCGGTTGCCGAATCAGCAAAATTCATCGGTGCATAGCCATCACTGGAAATCATGCGCGCACCTGGGTCATCCAGCATCAGCTGTAAAACCTCCAGCAGCCACAATAATCGCTGCATGGGTGCTGCATCGCCCATAGCTTCAAAACGCGCGCGGCACTGCTGCGCAGTTGCACGGCTAAATTCAACACCGCGTTTACTTTTTGCCAGCAAATCGCCGAGCGGTTTTAATTCCGGCATCTGTACCACTGCATCAATCCACTGGGTCGGCATTTGCGCCACATAAGTTAAATGCTGTCCCTGTGTAAGCAATTCTTTTGAATGCCAGGTATGCGGTAGTTTAGGCCCCAACAAAACCAAATCCAGATCGTCGTAATCGCTAATATTATCGCCAATATAGCGCTGCCCACGGCTATTGAGCGTCAGGCAAATTTCATATTCAGGGTGATAGTGCCAATTGAAAGGAATTTCATCCAGCGCATAAAGCCAGTAACGCCACGATGAGTTTTCAGTAGGTAATACTTTTTCGTACATGGGTTTCATGGCTGGCTCCATAAACATGCATGGCAAAAAAATTCCGCGCACAGTGCACAGAAATGTGAATTGACCAACAGATGTTCGCTAGAGCGCCAGGTTTATTGTTGTGGTAGAGCGGAAATGATGGCGAT
>DATIGS010000213.1:0-1598 GCA_035481425.1 Cellvibrio sp.
CCCGATTGATAGCCCCAAGAGAGTCTTATGGCAGTTAAACCCGTTTATAAAGTGATATTTCTCAACCAGGGTCAGGTTTACGAAGTCTTTTGCTCCGCGATTTACCAAAGCGAAATGTATGGCTTTATCGAAATCGAAGAGTTTGTGTTTGGCGAACGCAGTGGTTTGTTGATTGATCCCGCCGAAGAAAAGCTCAAAACCGAATTTGCCGGTGTAAAACGTTCCTACATTCCGATGCACGCCATAGTGCGCATCGATGAAGTTGAAAAAGAAGGCCCCGCAAAAATTACAGAAGTAAAAGGCGGCGGCGATAAAATTGCCCAATTCCCCTACGGCGGATTTATCCCCAACCCGCAATCGGGCGAATAACCCGAATAAGTTTTCATTTCCTCGCTACACTTGCCCAATAACTCCATTGGGTAAGTGTTATGCCAAACGATCCAATCTCCAGCCCCGCAATTGAACACCATTGGTTTCTCGCCATAGACCAAGGCGGGCAGAGTACGCGTATTGCGGTTTACACCGGCAATGGCGAGCATATCTGCAGCTACTCGGCGGCTTGCGCTACGCAACATCATCAGGTTGAAAGCTCTCCATATCCGCATATTGAACAAAATGGCGAAGAAATTCTCGCAGGCATTCGCAGCTGCTTGCAAAAAATCCGGCAGCATCTCGGCGATGACATAACGCGCATTAAAACGGCGAGTTTTGCAGGGCAGGGTTCATCGCTGTTGTGCTGGAATAATCAAACGGGTGAAGCCTTAACGCCGGTATTGAGCTGGCAAGATATCCGCGGCGAACCCTATTTACAGCAAATTGCACTCACCCATGAGCAAGCGCAACAACTCACAGGTCTGCGTGTATCGCCGCATTACGGCGCGAGCAAAATGCGTTGGTGTATAGAGCACAGCGAAAAAGTGGCATACGCACTGCGACAAAATTGTCTCAGCATCGGACCTATCGTCAGTTATATATTTTGGCATTTGTGTGATGAAAATCCGGCGGGCGATAAACCATCGGTTGTCGACCCCGGCCACGCACAGCGCACGCTGTTGTGGAATTTAGCGCGCAATGCGTGGGATCAATCGCTGCTGGATCTTTTCAACATTCCGCGCGCTGTATTGCCGGATTGTTTGCATCACAACAGTCGCTTTGGCAGTTTTAAACTGGATGATCACGCTATCCCTTTTACTGCGAGCGCACGCGACCAGGGCGCATCACTTTTTGCGCGCGGCTTGCCAGAGACGGACACGGTTTATATCAACATAGGCACGGGTGCTTTTATCCAGCGCCTCAGTGAGAGTTTGCACACACCAAACGGTTTGTTGGTGAGCCCCTTGTGGTTACCGGAAAATATTTCATCCGCACAACCTTCAATAGAAGTCTCGTCTCCCACCTGTTATGCGGAAGAATTTGATTGCACAAATTCAGCTAAGTCTCTTTACGCGTGGGAGGCTACTGTCAATGGCGCTGCATCTGCAATTGCTTATATGCAACAGCAAACGGGCCTTGCGATAAGCCCGCAGGAAATAGAGCGTGCGCTTGCATTAAATCCCGCTGGTGATTGTTATTTTTTAAATGCGGTAGGCGGCCTAAGC
>DATIGS010000214.1:0-23334 GCA_035481425.1 Cellvibrio sp.
GCAGTACCGGCAAACAGTATGCGTGGGATAATTTTAGTCACACAGCAACGCCTGCGTCGGCAGAGCGTTTGCGCAAGTTGCGCGAGGACGAGCGCCGCTTTTTAAAATCAAAAGCGGAATTAAAATCCAAAGCCAATTAAATCCAAAGCCAATAAAAAAAGTGATGCACTAAAACAACAGCGGCGCTATAAAGCGCCGCTGTTTTTCAACACTCAATCACGGCTCCGACCAACTGATTGCACCGGTGTAGGCGGTAATTAAAATCAACAAGCCAAATGCAATGCGATACCAGGCAAAGATTTCATAGCTGTGGTTGGCGACATAGCGCACCAGCGTGCGCACGGCAATCCAGGCGCTGATAAACGCAGTGACAAAACCGGCCGCAAACATCGGGAAATCCGACATTTCCAACAGGTCGCGATGTTTGAAAATATCGTAAAAAGTAGCCGCGAACATGGTTGGTACCGCGAGGAAAAACGAAAACTCGGCAGCTACTTTGCGATCCAGGCCGATAAACAAGCCGCCAATAATGGTCGCCCCTGAACGCGATGTACCAGGGATCATCGATAACACCTGGAACAATCCCACTTTTAATGCATCGCGCCAGGTCATGTCATCAACATCGTGCACGCGCACATCGTGTGTGCGCCGCTCGGCCCACAAAATCACCAAGCCACCCAGAATCAACATGGTGGCTACACTCAGCGCGTTGAATAAATAGGTTTTGATCAATGAGATAAACAACAGCCCCACGACCGCAGCAGGCAAAAATGCAATAAACAAATTAAGGATGAAGCGCTGTGACTGGGCATCATTGAACATCCCAAAGGCAACACGCGTAAATTTTTGCCGGTATTCAACGACTACCGCGAGAATAGCGCCGAGCTGGATAGCAATCTCAAACACCCGCCCGTCGTTATGAAAATTGATCAGGTCGCCGACAACAATTAAATGACCTGTACTCGAAATGGGTAAAAACTCTGTAACACCTTCTACAAGCCCCATAATGATGGCTTTAAAAATCAGCAGTAAATCCACAACAACTCCTTCATTAGGAAATGGGTTTAGCGGGCGCAGTCTGAGGTAAATAACCTGTGTTTGCAAACTCCATGCCCGTGCATTGGCAACGGCTAGGCTATACTCGGCACACAATGCATCTTCGCTTTAACGTTCGTTTTATAGAGGACAAGCTATGCGCGCTCTAGTTTCCCCAGTCTTGATGTCAGTATTGCTACTGCTGCTCAGTGCCTGCACCAATACCAAATACACCGATGATTACAAAAGCGGCACCGACTTTAGCGGGTTGAAAACCTACAGCTGGCGCGCTGTCACGGTCGATATTGGCGGCATCGATAAACAATTTTTACAAAATCTCGCTGATGCGCAATTGCGCGCGCAAGGATTTGTCCCGGCCGAAAACAATGCGGATTTTCTGGTGGACATGCAGGTGTTTTCGCGTATTAGCGCTGGTGGGAATACCAGCATCGGCATAGGTATTGGCATGCCGGTAGGCAGTCATGGCGGTATTGGCATGAGCACCGGTCAGACCGTCGGGAAGGGCAAACAGGAAGGCGTCATCGTCATCGATATCACCCAGGCCAACAACAATACGCTGATCTGGCGCGGCAACGCCGAAGGCATACCGCTGATTAACTTTTCGCTTAAAGCCGAACAAAAACTGCGCGAAAGTTTTAGCCAATTGCTGACGCCGTTTCCGCCCCGGGCAACCGCGAAGTAAATCAAGTAACGGCAACATAACCCGGATATCTGCACAATAATTTTTATTCTTCGGCGGGTGGATACAACCACCCGACCAACCATCATTCCCGCTGCGATTTTTTATGCCCAACTCACAACGCCTTTCAATCGAAGGTATTTTGTTATTGATCGGACTCGCCATTGGGTGGGGTTTTAACTGGCCAATCATGAAATTTATTATCGGCGAGATACCACCGCTTACGTTTCGCGGATTTTGTTTATTTTTTGGTGGGCTGGGGATTTTGGCACTGGCGCGCGCGTCGGGCTTATCGTTAAAAATCCCCTCGGGTTACTGGAAGAAAGTACTGTGGATTTGCCTGCTCAATATAGTCGCCTGGAATGTAATGGCGACTTATGGCCTGAGCATGTTACCCGCCGGGCGCTCGGCACTGCTGGGCTATACCATGCCGATCTGGACGGTATTGCTCTCCGTGTGGGTACTGCACGATAAATTTACACTGCGCATTGGCATAGCGCTGCTATTGGGAATTGCCGGGGTTATCGCACTGATGAGCGAGGCATTAATTGACTGGTTTAACGCCCCGCTAAATCCTCAATTGATCCTCGGGGCGGTATTAATGGTTACCGCTGCCTGGTGCTGGGCGGCCGGCACTGTGTTGATGAAACTCTGGCAAGTGCCGCTGAATACGGTGGTGTTAACCGGTTGGCTGCTATTACTCGCAAGCCTGCCGATTATTTTGGCAGCAGTGATTGTCGATGGTTCGCCATCGCATATGCCCTCGACACTCGCACTCTGGGGCGTGGTGTATAACGTATTTTTCGCGTTTATGTTTTGCTACTGGGCTTGGGTGAGGCTGGTGACTTTAGTTCCGGTAAGCGTTTCATCGCTCTCATCATTGATCACGCCTTTGATAGGTATTTTCTCCGGGATTTTATTGTTGGGCGAGCAACCCGGCTGGCCGGAATACAGTGCGACTGTATTAATCCTGGGCGCCGTCGCGGTGGTGAATTTTGGCACCAAAAAACCATCACACCAAAACCGGTAAGGCGCGCTCCAACACAATCATATTCTGCGCCGGTTTAATTGCCGCACCATAGGCAAACACTTCAACGCCTGCGGCTTGTGCGATGCGCAGCGTCTCTGTATATACAGCGTCTATATGCGCGGCCGCACGCACAGATTGGATTCCCGTGTGCTGCACACAAAATATCAACACTGCCCTGTGCCCCTGCGCATGCACTCCCATCAACTCACGCAAATGTTTACTGCCGCGCATGCTGACAGCATCGGGGAAAAAACCTTCACCTTCTGCTTCCATTAAGGTCACATTTTTCACTTCCACATAGCATTTGCGTGCGTCTTTATCGATTAACGTCTCCCGCTCACTCAATAAAAAATCGATGCGCGACTTTTCCTGCCCATAGACCTGCTCGCGCTGGAGCAATGTATAGCCCCGCAACTCAGCGATAACACCGGCGCGAATGGCCTGCTCTACCAGACTATTCGTAAGCGACGTGTTAATCCCCGCGTAATGGTTGCCCGGTGTAGTGACCACTTCCAGGGTGTATGGATATTTACGGGTTTTGCTATCGCTCACCGAATACCAACAAGGACTTTCCGGCAGCACGCAGTTTTTCATCGAGCCGGTATTGGGACAATGAACGGTCAACTCCCTGCCATCAGGCAGGCGTATATCGGCCAAAAAACGTTTGTAGCGCTTGAGCAGCAGGGCGGGATAAAGCTGGAGCATAGCGGGATTGGACACCTGGATACGTGACGAAAAGATGACAAATTGAAGCACAACTGCGCCAATTTGGGGCTATAGTTTTTGTTTGGAATGGGCTGGGAAGTGCTATTGGAAAAGAAGAGTAAAGCAACCAAGAGGGATATAACCCGCCAGTCAGGCGGCGCGCGAAAAAACGCTAGCACTCGCTTTTGTTATCTGATAGCTTGCTCCCCCTTCTAATTATGCCCGCCCACAGAGGGCAGGGTAATTGCCGATCCAGGAAGTCTTGCGAGGCGCTACTATGGCGAAAAAATCACCATCTACTGAAACATTTGCACTGCGCCCTTTTACTCCATACGCGGAGAAGAAAGGCGAAGAATATATGAACGACAACCAGAAGCTGCATTTCCGCCAATTGCTGCTCAACTGGCGCTCAGAGCTGATGGAAGAAGTAGACCGCACCGTAACTCACATGAAAGACGAAGCGGCCAACTTCCCTGATCCCGCCGACCGCGCCAGTCAGGAAGAAGAATTCAGCCTCGAATTGCGCACCCGCGACCGCGAACGCAAACTGATCAAAAAAATCGATAGCACGCTGGAGCTGATCGAGAACGATGATTACGGTTATTGCGATGCCTGCGGCGTAGAAATCGGTATCCGCCGCCTTGAAGCGCGCCCAACCGCCACCCTCTGCGTGGATTGCAAGACCCTCGCGGAAATCAAAGAAAAACAAATCGGCGGCTAATGCCGGTTTGATCGAGGCGGGCATGTCCCGCCTCTTTCATCATGTCAGCACCACCTCTGCACCTCACCCACGCCAGACTGCCCGACACTTTCGGCACCACAAATTCAAGCTATATCGGCCGCTTCGCCCCCTCGCCTTCTGGCCCACTGCATTTCGGTTCACTTGTGAGTGCGCTCGCCAGTTATCTCGACGCCAAAGCCAATCGCGGGCAATGGTTGGTGCGCATGGAAGACCTGGATCCACCGCGCGAGCAACCCGGCGCAGCCAAGGCCATATTGCAAAGCCTGGAAGATCACGGGCTGCATTGGGATGGCACGGTTATCTATCAAAGCCAACGCAGCAATGCTTACCAAAGCTGTCTCGATGCACTCTTACAGGCCGGGCTTGTTTATCCATGCACCTGTTCACGGCAGGATTTAACTGCGATGGGTGGCATCTACAATGGCCATTGCCGCAACCATCCCATCGATTCCACCACCAATGACCATAACAATATCGCCCTGCGCCTGAAACTCTATGACCTGCCAGATCGGGCAACATCCGAGCTGATCCACTTTAACGATATTTTTCAGGGCCCACAAACCCAAAACCTGCGCACCCAGGCAGGCGACCAAATCCTGAAACGGCGCGACGGTTTCTTCGCCTATCAGCTCGCGGTGGTAGTGGACGATATAGCTCAAGGCATAACCCATATCATTCGTGGCAGCGATTTATTGGAGGTTACCGGCCGCCAGCTGTTTTTCTTCGATTTACTCGGCGCCACTCTGCCGCAATTTGGCCATGTGCCCTTGGCGATCCAAGCCAATGGCCAAAAGCTCAGCAAACAAAACCATGCAAAAGCAATCGACGGCAAGCGCGCCGGTAGGAACTTATGGGATGGGTTGGCGTTTTTGGGACAGGAACCGCCCGCTGAGCTTACGGAAGCATCGACGGCAGAAGTTCTGGACTGGGGGATAAACCATTGGCAGCGCAGTGCGGTACGCGGACTCGCCCATCTATATCAGGAATAGTCCGCGCGGAAAGGGAATAGTCGTTAGAGCTTGGAGTACATTGAATTGATCGGCATTTTTGCTGCGGTTGCCGATTGGCGCTGACGCAGCAGCATTCCCAAAGCCGACAAGCTCAATACCGCCGTCATGACCAGCTCACCACCATCTTCAAGCAGGGTAAACAGGGTTTGCATGCCATTGCCATTAAACATGCCATGCAAGGCATCCACACCAACACCAAAAAATATCAAAATCGCGAAGTACACAGTGAACAAAAGATAGGCGCACAGCTCGTCATCGCTCTCAATTTTTAACACACCGAATACCCAAAACACTGCCGATAGCAAGCCGGTAGTGGCAAACCCGCCCAAGTCGCCTACCGACGGCGACACAGAAAAATTGACCACCAAACTATGACCAATGGTTTCGTGTAGCTGGAAGGCATCATCAAAGAAAACCACCAGCAAAATACCGGCAAAAGCATACCAATGCTTTTTATGATGCACCCAGGCGATCCAGACAAAAATCATGCTCGCCGCCAATTCAAGGCCGTAAGCAAAGGTCTCGGGGTGACCCCCATCAATAAAAGAGAACTGCAGGGCACCGTAAAAAAAACTGTCTTTGAGCTGGTACTTTTCGGCTACAGCAAAGGCAATAAAACAACCGATAAGCAGTGCAACCACGCCGGCAACAGCCACAGCGCACCAACGGTGAAATTTGTTGGTATGAACTAAATAGTCTGACGCAAGCCACCAACAACGAGTCGAAATGTGCTGAATCAATGGCATATGAATTTCCTTTTTTAGCGTTATTAGATTGGTCGAATCGTGCGGCCATCTGTAATAAAACTGCCATATATTGCGCGCATAATTAAAGGTTTTGCAACAAACTTTCCTGTCGCTTCAAAAAAGGAATTTCGCCCGTTTTTTTTGTGCATAAATCGTTATTTGAAGCACGACGCGCTACTGGTTTTAATGCAAAACCAATCACAAAAAGACGCGACTTGCTCCTTAAGAAGCCCGAAGAACTAAAGAGGCAAAAACGGAAGAGTCAGGAATAATTGCGGAAGGAAAACCAATGTCACGAAAAAAGGCGCTTAAAACAACAACGGGAACCGGTGGCGTAAGCTAAGGTTTTTAAGGCAAAATCGCCTTTCTGATTTGGCGGATAGTTCTACCACCTAAGATTTGGACTGGGCTTTGCATTAGTAAACCAGGATCCGTATCAACAAAGAACAATAAGAGACCTGAGCTCACTGCACCTTGCGCAAGGGAAACATACATTATGAATAATCAACGCCTGGTGATTTTGCTATTGCTGGTGGCCTATATTTTTTCGCCCAGCCTGTTTAACTGGATTATCAACCCGGAAGGCGCTTGGTATCGCCCCTACCTTGCGTGGGTTGGCGTAATCCTCATCGCATTTGTGATGCAAATTCGCCGGAAGAATTATCACGAGTTTGACTAGCCCTCTCCCACAAGACTCATAAGAAATACAACAACATGACTTTTGATCTCAGCCAGGTAGCACTCATCGGCATCAGCTATTTATTGCTGTTATTTGGCATCGCCTGGATTACCGAGCGCGGCTGGATACCCGAAGCGGTGACCTCCCATCCGATCACTTATATTTTGTCGCTCGGTATTTTTGCCAGCGCCTGGGCGTTCTATGGGGTGATCGACCTCGCCTTCCAGTATGGTTATGGCGCACTCGCCTACTACTTGGGTACGGGAGCGCTGTTCCTGTTTGCGCCGGTAGCATTGGCGCCTTTGGCTGAGCTGGCGCGGCGCCATCAAGTGCATTCTCTCGCGGACTTGTTGGTATTCCGCTACCACAGCCATAGCGTCGGTGCGCTCACCACCCTGTGCATGCTGTGCGGGATTCTGCCGCTCATGGCCCTGCAAATTCAGGCGATCGCCGACACCATGCATATCCTCACGGTGAGCGGTAATCCGTCGCTGCCATTGGCTGGCACCGGCCTGACCTTTAAAGATCTCATGGCACTTTGCTACTGCGCCATCCTCGCCTTTTTTACCATTTCCTTCGGCGCCAACCGCGAGCAACATCGCGGCCTGATTACCGCCATGGCATTTGAATCCCTGCTCAAGGTTTGCGCGCTCTGCGCCGTGGGTTTAGTGGCGGTATTCGGGGTATTTGATGGACTCGATGGGCTCGACCAATGGTTGCTCGATCACCCGGAAAATCTCGCGTTGCTACACACGCCGATCCATTCTGATTCTGCCCATACACTCCTACTCGTGTTTGTCGCCACGGCCGTCACCATGCCGCATATTTTTCATCTCGGACTGGCCGAAAATCCATTAATGCGCAATTCGCACACGGTGACCTGGGCATTTCCGCTGTTCTTGCTGCTGATCGCGCTGCCGATTTTCCCGATCCTCTGGGCCGGAACTGAACTCAGCGTGCCGTTACCGCCGCAGTATTACACCCTTGGCGTGCCGATTTTATTTGATTCACCCGGCCTGACCCTGCTGGCGTTCATTGGCGGCCTCTCGGCGGCGACCGGAGCGATGGTAGTGATTTCACTCGCACTCTCCACCATGGTGATGAACCACTGGTTGCTGCCCAGCCTGAAGTTACGCACCCGCAGCGACCTTTACAGCCAGCTGATCTGGCTGCGCCGGGTACTGATCGCCGCCATTTTCCTTGGCGGTTATCTCCTCTACTGGATTCTGGACAATCGCCTCAGCCTCGCCGATTTGGCGATGACCGCATTCATCGAAACCCTCCAATTTCTCCCCGGCACCTTTGCCATCGTGTTTTGGAGCAAAGGCAATAAACGCGGGATTATTGCCGGTTTGATCGTTGGCACCAGTATTTGGGCATTGGGACTGTTGCTGCCAATCCTGACCGGCCTGAGCTATATCGAGATACCGCTGCTCAATTGGACTGTACCGGTCGGCATCGAATACTGGAGCGAAGTGACACTTATGTCGCTTGGGCTAAACACCGCCTGCTTCGCGATCATCTCCATGCTTACCCGCCAGACAGAGGACGAACAATACAGCGCCGACCTCTGTGCCGCCGATGAGATCAGCCACCCGGTGCGCCAGGCGCTGGACGTACATTCCGCCTCGGAGTTCAAACATCGCCTCGCCAAACCGCTCGGGAAAGTCACAGCCAGCCGCGAGGTGGATATTGCGCTGAAAGAGCTGAACCTGAGTATCGATGAACGTCGCCCCTACGCCCTGCGCCGCTTGCGCGACCAGATCGAAGGCAACCTATCAAGCCTGATGGGAATCCACGTCGCCAGTGAGATCATGGACAAATGCATTCCCCATTCAAACGAGGAAGCGCAGACTACCGTCGACATTAACCTGATTGAAAATCGCCTTGCCGAGTACCGCAACCACCTCACCGGTATGGCTGCCGAACTTAACACCCTGCGTCTCTATCACCGTAAGACCCTGGAAGAGCTGCCCATGGCGGTCTGCTCACTCGGGCGCGATATGGAAGTGCTTATGTGGAACCGCGCCATGTCTGAGCTCACTCAAACTCCGGGCGAGGATGTTACCGGCTCCTATCTGGAGGACATCCCCGAACCCTGGTGCAGCCTGTTGATCGATTTTAGCCAGAGCAACGAGCCGCACTTCTATAGGCGCGAAATCGAACTGAACAACCGCCCGCACTGGATCAGCCTGCACAAAGCCAATATTGAAGGGCCGATTACTGCAGGCGTGTATGACCAGGTGATGCTGCTGGAAGATGTGACCGAGACCCAATTGCTCGAGCAGGAGTTGGTGCATTCCGAGCGTCTCGCTTCTGTAGGGCGCCTCGCTGCGGGTGTCGCCCATGAAATTGGCAATCCGATTACCGGTATTGCCTGCCTGGCGCAAAACCTCAAATACGATTCCAATGATCCGGCGGAAGTATTGGAAACCGCCGAGCAGATCCTCAGCCAAACCGACCGCGTCGGTCGCATTGTGCAGTCACTGGTGAGCTTCTCCCATGCCGGACACGCCAGCAAAACCGAGTTTGAGGCAGTTTCCATCCGCGATTGCGCCACCGAAGCGATCAATTTGCTCTCGCTGCAAAAAGAGAAAACCCAGGTGCTTTTCTGCAACGACATCCCCAAAACCGCCATAGTTGCCGGTGACGCGCAACGCATTATTCAGGTTTTTATAAATCTTTTATCTAACGCGCGGGATGCCAGCCCGGAGCAAGGGCATGTTATGCTTGAAAGTAACGAAGATGAGGATTCGGTAACAATATCTGTTACCGATGAGGGGCATGGTATCCCTCCTGAACTGATTGAGCGGATTCTCGAACCTTTCTTTACCACCAAAGAACCCGGTGAAGGCACAGGTTTGGGGCTGGCGATGGTGTACAGCATCATTGAAGATCACAGCGGCCACATGGATATCATTAGCCCAGCCGATACAGTTCACAATCGCGGTGCGCGCTTTGTTATCACCCTCCCGCGCCACCTCGACGACCTCATGGATGCATAACCAGAAAAGTGAGAAAAACCAGCGACTTGCAAGCAGTCTTTGCAAGTTATTGACCGTAACACTTAACGCAAGACCCGGATAGCTATGAGTAAGATTCTGATTGTTGAAGACGAAACCATCATCCGTAACGCCCTGCGCAAGCTGCTCGAGCGCAACCAATACGAGGTCAGCGAGGCCCCGTCGGTAAAAGAGGCAACGTCCAAATTCCAATTGAAAGACTTTGATCTGATCATCAGTGACTTGCGCCTGCCTGGCGCGCCCGGCACCGATCTAATCAAGCTGGCGGGTGATACGCCAGTACTCATCATGACCAGTTACGCCAGTTTGCGTTCCGCGGTCGACTCCATGCGCATGGGCGCGGTGGATTACATCGCCAAACCCTTTGACCACGATGAAATGGTCAACGCAGTCAAACGAGTGATCGGCAAAGCCAAAGCAGCCAACAAGGTTGCCGCTGCCAGTACAACCGCTGCCAGCAGTGCCATTGCCGGCATGATCGGCACCAGCGATGTAATGCAAGATCTGTATAACCGCATCCATAAGGTCGCCCCCACTAACGCCACCGTTTTGGTCCACGGCGAAACCGGTACCGGTAAAGAGCTGGTTGCGCGCGCACTGCATGAAGAGAGCAACCGCAACAATCACCTGATGATCTCGGTTAACTGCGCGGCCATTCCCGACACCCTGATCGAATCAGAACTCTTCGGTTACGAAAAAGGTGCCTTCACCGGTGCGGCAACCAATCGCGAAGGCTTGGTCGCCGCTGCAGATGGCGGCACCCTCTTCCTCGATGAAATCGGTGAACTGCCATTGGAAGCCCAGGCGCGCCTGCTGCGTGTACTGCAAGAGGGCGAAGTGCGCCCGCTAGGATCAGTTGAGTCGCGCAAGGTCGATGTACGCCTGGTCGCCGCGACCCACCGCGACCTGCGCAAACTTTCCAAAGAAGGCAAATTCCGCGAAGACTTGTACTTCCGCATCAACGTTGTGCAGTTAGAACTGCCACCGTTACGCGAGCGCGGCCGTGACATCATCAACATCGCCGAGTCCCTACTGCAGCGTTATTGTTCCCAGTTCGGAAAACCGCAACTCAAGCTTTCATCGTCAGCGATGGATGCAATCATGAGCTACAACTGGCCGGGTAATGTGCGCGAACTGGAAAATGCCATGCAGCGCGCGGTCATCCTGTGCGAAGACAGCAACGAAATTGGTGATCATTTGCTTTCCATAGACACAGATCAGCATGATGACCTTGATGACAACACCGGCAGCTCTGTACTGGAACCAGCGCGCCTGGCAAATCGATCTGCAAGCGGTGGGGCTGCTGCATCGGAAGACCTGTCACTGGAAGACTATTTCCAACGTTTCGTATTGGAACATCAGGACAGCATGAGTGAAACCGAACTGGCGCGGAAGCTCGGTGTAAGCCGTAAGTGCCTATGGGAGCGCCGTCAGCGCCTTGGCATACCGCGCTCAAAATCCTCAGCGGCTTTGAGTAGCGTCAAGTAACCATCCCACCCAAAAAGGCTCAATAAAATCCCCAGTTGCCCATCAGCACTGGGGATTTTTATTTCCAGTGACAGTTTTTTTAAATAAATGCGCCACATTTGTTGCTAATGATGCCAATTCGTTACCCCCAAACACGAGAGTGTTACCGCGCAAATACTGTTACCGCAGTTGTGGGACGTAACAAAGAAGTGACAAAAATGTAACCTATCGAAATAACAAAATGTAATAAGGGGCCGTTAAAAAAACGTAACATATTGTTTTAAAAAGAGTTTTAAAAAATGGCACAAGTACTGCTTTTAGAGCGCCATAACAAAAACAAACAATAAGAATTAAATGTGAAAATCTAATAACAACAACAAATAATAAAAAGCGTAAGCAATTTAAAAATAACAACAACAGATAATAAGAAACTGAAACAAACAAATAACAACAAGAAACAATAAGAAACTGAAATAAACGAACATAACAACAACAAATAATAACAACAGAAATTAAATAACAATAACGAAAACAATAACTTAGATTGACCACGCTAGAAGACAAGAGCAATAAGACAGTAAAAAAATAAAGCGGATTACTGACTAGGCACGGGATGGGATAGCACGCGAGACTGGATATGGGCATGGAAGCACCCCATTGAATGCCGATTAAGCACTCCGGTGCTCCCTCCTACGGGAAAGCGAAAGCTTTCCCGTTTTGCTTTTCAGGGCCAGCGTTTAACACTTGTATAAACCCTGTAAGCCCAACCTCTCAGGCACAAAATTCAGCCCAATCCGCATAACTGCATTGTCGTAAAGAAACCTGCGCTTCTGCTAAACTCGCCGCTCCTGTGCAACTGACTGCTTAACTAGCGAGAAAACATGCTCAAACGCTTGCTAAACCTATTTACTTCCGGCACCAAAGAACCCAGCAAGGTAACTGGCACGCGCAACAGCGAGGGCGCCGTACAGATTCCGCGCGACCAGCACAATATTTCCCGCAAGAACATCAGTCCTGCAGCCATCAAGATTATCAAGCAACTGGAAGAGGCCGGTTTCGCGGCCTACCTGGTCGGCGGCGGGGTGCGCGATTTACTCCTCGGCAACCAGCCCAAAGATTTTGATGTCGCCACCAATGCGAAACCGGAAGAGGTAAAACGCATTTTCCGCAGTGCGCGTATCGTCGGGCGCCGCTTCCAAATCGTCCATGTACGCATGGGGCGCGAGGTGATCGAAGTCACCACATTCCGTGGCCACCATGAAGAGTCCTCCGCCAGCAGCCGCAATGAAGATGGTATGCTGCTGCGCGACAATGTCTATGGCACACTCGAAACCGATGCCATGCGCCGCGACTTCACCGTCAACGCCCTTTATTACACGCTCAAAGACTTTTCAGTCATCGACTACTGCAATGGCATGCAGGATCTGCAACATCGCACCCTGCGCATCATTGGCGACCCTGCCACGCGCTATAAAGAAGACCCTGTGCGCATGCTGCGCGCGCTACGCTTTGCCGCCAAACTCGGTTTTACCCTTGATCCCAAAACCGCGCAACCGATCCGTGAATTAGGCAATCTGCTGTTGAACGTATCCGATGCACGCCTGTTTGAGGAAGTGCTCAAGTTATTCCTGGGCGGCTCGGCGACGGCCACATTTAACCTGATGCGTGAATATGATTTGGTATCGCACCTTTTCCCCGGTACCGATGCGGCACTCAAGGCGGGCGACGAACTGGGCGCCAATTTGATCGAACAATGCATGATCAATACCGATAAACGCATCCGCAGCGATAAAACTGTTACTCCGGCGTTTATCTACGCCGCTTTGCTCTGGCCCGCCTTGCAACAGCAATTCAAACAGCTCAGCAGCCAGACAACCCCAACCCAGGCGTGGGCGCAAGCATCACAAAATGTGATCAACCAGCAATTGACCCGCACCGCCGTTCCCAAACGCTTCCTGATTCCGATGCGCGAGATTTGGGATTTACAGCAGCGCCTGCCTAACCGCTTGGGCATGCGCGCATTGCGCACACTTGATCACCCGCGCTTTCGTGCCGCTTATGATTTCCTTTTGATGCGCGAAGCCGCAGGTGAAGCGCTCGATGGCCTTGGCGTCTGGTGGACCAATTACCAAACCGCCACCGATGAAGCGCGCGAGCAGATGGTCAAAGACCTGGGCAAACAAGGCGGCGGGAAATCGGCCAGCAAACCGCGCCGTCGTCGCGGCCCACGCAAACCCAAAACCGATGCCGCGCCAGGCGGGAATGAATAACCCATGGCATTGGCCTACATAGGTCTGGGCAGTAACCTGGAAGATCCGCTGGCACAAGTCACGCGTGCTTTTGGTGAATTGGCGGAACTCCCACAGACCAGATTAGCGGCGCGCTCGGCTATTTACTCCAGCTTACCCATAGGCCCCGAGCAGCCCGACTACATCAATGCCGTTGCCCAACTTGATACCCAGCTCGAGCCGCTTGCCCTGCTGGATGCACTGCAGGCAATCGAGCAGGCGCACCAGCGCGTGCGCATCCAACATTGGGGGCCGCGCACGCTGGATCTGGATTTACTGCTCTACGGCGATGAAACTATCGATCTGGAGCGCCTTAAGGTGCCTCATCCCTATCTCACCCAGCGCAGTTTTGCACTTTATCCCCTCGCGGATATCAGCCCCGATTTGCACTTGCCAGATGGCACTCCGCTTGCCGACTTGCTCAGCCGCTGCCCGCCCGACGGGCTGGTTCGCCTGCCATCGCCCGCTTAACGAATTCGTTTCAAGGAGTTGCTGTGAACGCTGTTTTTGAAGAACTCGGACTGGATTTAACCAACGCCAACCTGCCGCGCTATATCGCCGTGGAAGGTTGTATCGGCGTGGGGAAAACCACCCTCGCACGCAATATCGCCCAGTTATTTAATTACGACATGCTGCTGGAGCAGCCGGAAGAGAACCCGTTTCTGGAACGGTTTTATCGCGATCCCAAATCCACTGCACTGCCCACCCAATTATTCTTTTTGTTTCAGCGTGCCAATCAATTACAAAGCCTGCGCCAGGACGATATGTTTGAGCCAGTGCGGGTGGCGGATTTTTTAATTGAGAAGGACCAACTGTTTGCCAAAGTGACGCTCGATGACGATGAGTTGAATATCTATCGCCAGGTGTACGATAAACTCGTCATCAATGCCCCGCGTCCGGATTTGGTGATTTACCTGCAAGCGCCACTCGATGTATTGCTCGACCGCATCCGCCAGCGCGGTATTAGCGCCGAGCAATACATCAATACCGATTATTTAAAAGTACTCAACGACGCCTATACTGAATTTTTTCATTTCTACGATGGCGCGCCGCTCCTGATCGTCAATGCCAAAGACTTGAACCTGGCAAAAAATCGCGATCATTTTAAGCAGCTGGTTGAATATATCCTTACCATTAAAAGTGGCCGTCACTATTACAATCCCGTCCCAGCGCTCTAATGCAGGGACTCACGATTTTTATTTTTTGTAGCGAGAATTGCCATGCCTTATTCAACTATCAATAGCACCTCAACGGCGAATACTGCGCTTACTAAAAACGTCACCATCAATACCCTCAACAAATTAAAGAGTAGCGGCGAAAAATTTGTGGTGATCTCGCTCTACGACGCCCATATGGCGGCAATGGCGCAACGCTGCGGAGTGGAGGTTGTTTTGATCGGCGACTCGCTCGGCATGACCGTATTGGGTTATGACAGCACTATACCTGTCACCATGGAGCAGATGATTTATCACGTTGAAGCCGTTGCGCGCGGCAATAAAAAATCGCTCATTATCGGCGACTTGCCGTTTATGACTTACGCCACACCTGACGAAGCCATGCGCAATTGCACACGCATCATGCAAGCCGGCGCACAGATGGTAAAACTCGAAGGCGGTGCCTGGCTTGCCGAGACTGTACGTATGCTCGCTGAGCGCGGTGTTCCTGTTTGCGCGCACCTGGGTTTGACCCCGCAATCTGTAAATAAGTTTGGCGGTTTCCGTGTGCAAGGCCGCGATGAAGCCAGCGCGGAAAAAATGCTCGCCGATGCCAAACTGCTCGCCGACGCTGGTGCCGACTTATTAGTGCTTGAATGCGTTCCTGCCGCATTGGCGGCACGCATTACCCGCGAAATATCGATCCCGACGATCGGCATAGGCGCCGGGCGCGATACAGACGCCCAGGTATTGGTAATTAACGATATTCTTGGCCTCACTGAACAGCCGCCAAAATTTTCCAAAAACTTTTTGCTGGAGGCCAATGATATTCCCGGCGCTATGCAAAAATATGTCGCCGATGTAAAAACTGGTGCATTCCCCGGCGACGATAATATTTTTAATTAATCGCTAAATTTACCTAAAAAAATAAACAGAAGGATTTTTTTAACAACAGCCAAGATGCGTTGTTAAAGCCGTAAAACATCAGCATAAAAATTTCGGTCATAACGGCTGCATAATAAAAAACGCAGCCTCATTAAAAACATGAGAGAAGGTTAACGTTATGATCACCAGAATCGCATTGGCTGCTGCCCTACTGACCTGCGGGAGTGCCAACCTCTATGCAGAATCAACTCCTCAATCGAGCCAGAAACTCGCATTGAGCGCAGCGACCCAGGATGAAAAAAGCAGCTGGGAAAGCTACTACGCCACATCAAAAAAAATACATCAGGCCGATCAGGATTTTCTTGCAGCCGAATTAAAAAAGCTTGGCCAAAAAAAACCAGCATTGCCAGCACACACCAAAGATTTTGGTTTTGATGTCAAACAGGTAAATGCAGATTGGTTCAAAAGCGCCGAAGGCAAACGCGTGATGGAAATTATTCTCTCGTTCCAAACGCCGTCAGGCGGCTGGTCAAAACGCACCGACATGGCCAAGGCAGTACGCCAACCAGGGCAAGCATTTGGTGTTGAAAAAGGCTATATCCCCACCTTTGATAACGGCGCTACCAGCACCCAACTGATGCTGCTCGCACAAGCGCATCAAGCCACCGGCGACCAACGTTATAGCGACGCCTTTGCGCGAGGCCTGCAATTAATTTTGACTGCGCAATACCCCAACGGCGGCTGGCCACAAAACTTTCCGCTTACCGGTGGCTACCACGATTACATCACCTACAACGATGGCCTTATGCGCAACCTGATGGTGGTGTTGCATAAAACATCGCAAGCAAAAAATGAGTTCGCCTTTGTGACCAGGGAACAGCAAGCGGCCGCTTCGGCGAGCCTCGCACGGGCACTCGATTGTGTGTTGAAATCACAGGTTATCGTAAATGGCACGCGTACACTCTGGGGCGCGCAACACGATGTCAAAACGCTGCAACCGACCAAGGCGCGCGCATTTGAAATGGTATCGCTCACCACTACCGAAAGCGCATCCATGCTCAGTTTGCTAATGGATCTAAAAAAACCGAGCGTAGAGATTATTCAATCTGTGCACGCTGCCATGGCATGGTATGAGCAAAATAAAATCGTCGGTAAAACCTGGACGCGCGGCGATGCGGGATTAAAAGACGATAAAAATGCACAGCCACTTTGGGCGCGCTTTTATGAGATAGGAACCAACAAACCGGTGTTTGGCGACCGCGATGACACTGTATATTACGACTTGGCGAAAGTGTCGGAAGAGCGTCGTGAAGGTTATGCCTGGTACTCCACTGACCCGAACAAGACATTAAAAAAATATGCAGAATGGTCTAAAAAATTTCCCAAATAAGGCTTAATGCCAACAATGCAGTTCTGACCTAATACAAATTCCGCATCCCGCCCAACCAAAGCGGAATGCGGAGTTTTTTTGGCTGCGATTAATCAGCTTCACTCGACCAGACTTTCATCGTCTGCACCGCCAGCAACTTACATTCATTGCCCTGTTTTACATAAGTGCGCATAAATTGGTAGCGCGATGTGCGATAGGTTTTTCCGTCCGGATTCCATTTTTCCACACTGCTCAGGCCGTGCAACACAGCGGTATTGTCCAAGCGCAATACACTCACATCGTGGGAACTCCGCGCCTTCGGCTGCTCCTCCGGTTTCTGTACCCGCGCCAGCAATTGTGTTTTGGTCTCCTTTAAACTGGCGAGGTTGTGTACCCATTGATATTCAGGTGCGAGCAATTTATCCAAAAATTTCACATCGCCCTTGCGCATTGCGTTTTCATATTCTGCATCCAACTTCACCAGGTTTTCCGTGTCCAGGCAGGTTCCTGCTTGAGCAGCGAGCCCCACAATACTTAAAAAACTAATGCCGACAAAACCAATCGCACCAAAAAAATGTTTTTTCATCACAACTATTTTCCACAACAATCAAAAGGCCAAAAAATACAATAAAAAAAGCCGACACCACAAGATGCCGGCCAAGACCATACTAGATTACAAATAAAGGGGAGTTCCAAACTGGGCTAAGAGAAACCCATCGGTAGGTGTACTGCCCTCCTAAATCGTTGAGTAAACTAAGGTGACTCTGTTCCACTCACAGGAAGAAACCCTTACCGGTAGTTTTAGTATTGTTCACTTTTCAGCCGCTGCCAGTTTTTTTATGCTCTCATTTAAATTATTTGGTGATAACCCGGAATGCGTGATTAGGAAAGGCTATAAAAAGCGAAACCTTCAACCTGCATTAGACAAGCGAGCTGCGCCCAATCAGCACCATTACTTCCGTAATCAAATATTCCAGGCGCGCGGCCGTCGTTGAGCGCAAGGCGAAATCATTGGCGACTGTGTGCAAGCGGCTCAACTTGAGCCGCGCGTTGCGCAGCTCTTCTGTGACCGGCTCATAATTCAGATCGTGATCCTGCACACTTAATTTGCCCAATTCGGATAACTCCGCATGTAATGCACTGATCAGGTCATAAAAAAAATCTTTCCGATCCAGGCTATTGGCTTCCCAATACGCCTGATCCAACCCTGCCAATAAATCTTCAAGCACATTGATGGCTTTGGAGATACTGCTGTTCGACATAACCCACCTTTACTTTCAATCCGGAATTATGGCTTGAGTATAGAAGACTTTAACGTCGTTGCCGGAGCCTCTGCTAAACTCCGCGCAACTCTTTAACAGAGCTAATTCGCCCCAGAGCTATTCCAAACAGGTTTCAGGATCAGGCTATGCCACTCGAACAACTCTGGTTGTTTACCACCATTACGTTGGTGCTCTCCGCCAGCCCCGGCCCCGTCATGCTCGCGTGCATGATTGATGCGGGGCGCTACGGCTTTGCCAAATCGCTCTACACCATGCTCGGTGCGAGTGTGGGCAATCTGGTGCTCATGCTGTTGTCGGCATTGGGATTGGGTTTGTTAGTCGAACAAGCCGAGTGGATATTCCACACCATCAAATGGTTGGGCGCTGCCTATCTGGTATATCTGGGAATCCAGCTCGCCCTCGCCCCACCGCTCAGCATCGATATGAACGCGCGCCAGATTCGTAGCAGCCATCTGTTCGGCAAAGCGTTTGTTGTCGCTGTGACCAACCCCAAAGGGCTGATTTATTTCGGCGCGCTCTTCCCGCAATTTATTGATATTGGACGCAGTATGCCGCCGCAATTTGCGCTGCTTACCGTCATTTTTTTAGCGATGGATTTTGTGTGGATGAGCATTTATGCCCTCGGGGGGCGCGGCATTATGCGCTGGCTAAAATCGCCGCAACACCAGCGCTGGTTTAATTGGATTTCCGGCGGAGCCTTGATTCTTGCGGGTTGTGCGCTGGCATTTACCCAACTGTAAAACCGCGACGGCCGCAGCGCGTAACAACGCTTGCCCCACCGCATGATTTGGCTATAAGCAAAGAAAAAACGATTCTTTTTCAGATACACCAGAAATCCTTAAGCTGCACCCATTAACTTTTGGGAGACAGCCAATGTCACATTCACAAAGCCATCATTTTCCTGCCGCGTTAAAAGACCAACCAGTGCTGATCGTACCCGGTCTGCGCAATAGCGATGACCAACACTGGCAAAGCTTGTGGCAAACGCAATTGCCGAAAAGTAAACGCGTCCATGTAGATGATTGGAATACGCCTGATTTGGATAAATGGAAAGCCGGCATTCGCGCTGAGTTGGAGAAACTGGATAAGCCGGTGGTGATCATTGCGCACAGCTTCGGCACACTCGCCAGCGCGAGTATTGCGGCGGAATTTCCAGAAAAAATTGCTGCACTGTTTTTGGTGGCGCCCGCTGATCCGGATAAATTCAAGATCGCCCAGCGTTTACCCCAATCATTCTTGCCAGTCCCCGCAAAAATGATTGCCAGCAGCAATGATCCCTGGCTCACCGAAAGCAAAGCCGCCTATTGGGCACTCCAGTGGGGTACGGATTTCTTACGATTGAAAAATGTTGGCCATATCAATAGCGAATCCAATTTGGGCTTTTGGGCCGAGGGAATACAGTTATTGCAGCAATTATTGCGTCGTGCAAAACAATCCCGCTCAGCTGTGGCATTCGCTTAATCTTTTTCGCAGATTGATGCGCCACAGTTATTACCGCTCGTTATGACATCGAACTGTCATATGCAAAAATCGGCGACAAAATGCGCCGATTTTTTTTGCACCTCACTTTTTTCATAACTGAAAAATAAAATGTAAGTTACTGATATAACTACTTTCATTTTTTCTGGCATACACAATGCTAATAACTTTGGCCGCTCGCGTGGCTTCACATTTTCTTAACTTACTTATAAGGATTCTAAGTACTATGAAAACTTTACTTAAGACCAGCGCACTTGCCGCTCTCGTATTATCTGCCGGCGTACAGGCAGCCCCAATCACCATCAATACTATCTCTGCGGATTGGTCCCCTACCGCATTAAATAACGGCGCTGAAGCTGTCTATTTCAATACCGATGGCATTGCAGGCAACGAAGAAATTCGTTGGGGTGCCCCTATCTTCACGGAGAAAAGCGGTTACCGTTTTGACTCATCTACAGTACCTGCCGACGTAGAACTCGATAACAATTTCAGCTTGGGAAAATTTAGCCATTTCAATTTCCCTGTGAATGAACCATCGTTGGACTGGGCTCAATTGAATGTCTCTTTGAACTTCACCCTGGGCAATGGCGCCACCCTGGATAAAACCTTCAGCTTTTTGTTCAACCACAATGAAACTCCAAATAACTCAACCCATACTTGCTGCAATGATTTGATCAGCATCACCAGCGCTGACTCAACCGATGTATTTAACATTGATGGAGTGACTTACACCCTCGCGCTCAAAGGCTTTTTGCAAGGCAATTCAGTGGTTGACCAATTCAGCACCATTGAAAAACAAGTCAATACTGCATCTCTGATCGGCATCCTCACCAAAGCGCCCGAAACTGATGTACCAGAACCAGCTCCGTTATTGTTGTTGGGCTTGGGCTTGATTGGCCTGGTTGGTGCACGTCGTCTTAAAGCCAAATAATTTATTGGCTTCAGCGACAAAAAAAAGCGCGCTTTTAATGCGCGCTTTTTTTACATCTTTGTATTAACAAGATGCGCTGTTTTATTGCGGGGCACTGGTGCGAATCAGATGATCAAATGCACCGAGTGATGCAGTTGCACCCGCGCCCATTGCAATAATGATTTGCTTGTAAGGCACATTGGTACAATCACCTGCCGCAAACACACCCGGCACTGAAGTTTCACCGCGCGCATTAATTTCAATTTCGCCGCGATTAGTCAGTTGCACCGTACCTTTCAAAAAATCTGTATTCGGCAGCAAACCAATTTGCACAAAGATGCCTTCCAGTTCCACTGTCGCGATTTCATCGGTATTGCGGCTTTTGTATTTCAACGCAGTCACTTTTTCACCATTGCCCACCACCTCTGTCGTCAGCGCTTCGGTAATCACTGTCACATTCGGCAAACTGTACAATTTGCGTTGTAAAACTGCATCGGCGCGCAATTTTGAATCGAACTCAATCAAAGTAACCTGAGCGACAATTCCCGCCAGATCAATCGCCGCTTCCACACCGGAATTACCACCGCCGATAACCGCAACACGCTTGCCTTTAAAGAGTGGACCATCGCAATGCGGGCAGTAGGCCACGCCTTTGCCACGATATGTGTTTTCGCCCGGCACATTCATCTCGCGCCAACGGGCACCAGTAGCGAGAATAATACTTTTACTTTTCAAGCTGGCACCGCTCGCGAGTTTTACTTCAATCAAGTCACCGGGATTATCACCAGGAATAATCTTCGCGGCTTTTTGCAGGTTCATCACATCGACATCGTATTCTTTTACGTGTTGCTCAAGTGCCATTGCGAGTTTTGGCCCTTCGGTTTCTTTTACTGAAATAAAATTTTCAATCGCGACTGTATCCAATACCTGACCACCAAAACGCTCGGCAACAACACCGGTGCGGATACCTTTACGTGCGGAATAAATTGCTGCAGCAGCACCAGCTGGGCCACCACCGATGACGAGTACATCATAGGGATCGCGTTCGCTTAATGCTTTGGCATCACGCTCGGCTGCGCCTGTATCAATTTTCGCGATAATTTCTTCCAGTGTCATACGCCCTTGGCCGAAATGTTCTCCATTTAAATACACACTCGGCACCGCCATGACTTTGCGTTTTTCCACTTCACTTTGGAAAAGCGCACCATCGATCATAGTTGCAGAAAAATTCGGATTGAGCGCCGCCAATAAATTCACCGCCTGAACAACGTCAGGGCAGTTGTGGCAAGAGAGCGAGACGAACACTTCAAAATGAAATTTGCCGTCAATCGCTTTAATTTGTTCAATGGTTTTCGCATCCACTTTGGGAGGATGGCCGCCGGTTTGGAGTAACGCCAACACCAGCGAGGTGAATTCATGCCCCATGGGGATACCGGCAAAATGAATACGAGCTGCTTCACCTTGTGCCGCTACCGCAAATGACGGGCGATAGTGCGCATTGCCTTGGTCACTCACACTCACCTTATCGGAAAGCGTAGAAATTTCTTGCAGGAGATTATTGAGCTCCTGACTTTTTGCGCTCGCATCCAGGCTCGCAACCAGTTGGATGGGGCGTTGCAGTTTTTCCAAATAGGCTTTGAGTTGGCCTTTAATGGCGGCATCTAACATGGTGTTCTCCATAAGATTTTTTAATGAAAGCCCGCCTCGTGAGCGGGCCTTTTTTGAATCAGGTTTAGATCAAACCTGTTTTGCTAGGGTTGCTTGAGCTTGTTAAGAACCGATTAAATTTTTCCTACCAAGTCTAAAGACGGAGCCAAAGTCGCTTCACCTTCTTTCCACTTGGCTGGGCACACTTCACCTGGATGCGCTGCAACGTATTGCGCGGCTTTTACTTTGCGCAGCAATTCAGATGCATCGCGGCCAATTCCACCGGCATTGATTTCAATGATCTGGATTTTGCCTTCCGGATCGATCACAAAAGTACCGCGATCTGCCAGACCCGCTTCTTCAATCATCACACCGAAGTTGCGGGTGATAGTGCCAGTTGGGTCGCCGATCATCGGATATTGGATCTTGCCGATGGTCTCGGAGCTGTCATGCCACGCCTTGTGGGTGAAGTGGGTATCGGTCGATACCGAGTAAATCTCTACGCCCATGTTTTGGAATTCAGCGTAGTTGTCGGCCAGGTCGCCCAATTCAGTCGGGCACACAAAGGTGAAGTCAGCCGGGTAGAAGAACACCACGGACCATTTGCCTTTCAGATCGGCATCGGTAACCGGGATGAATTTGCCCTGGTGGTAGGCTTGGGCGCTGAATGGTTTAACTGTTGAGTTGATAGTAGCCATGGTAAAACTCCTGATGTCTGCGGTTGGGTTGATGTCTTGCGTTGGGCACAGATTAGGGAGTCGGGCGCCATGCGGCTAATTGAATGTCGCCATGCTGTCGATATTTAAAATTTATTAACTACTATTTTTAGATTTTATTTAGCTATCAAAAAGACAGGTATACGTCAGACGAATCCTTATCAAGCTTGTCCAGATTCAATAGTTGATGTAAATTGTCATCAATATTGATGATTTAGAAGGAAGATGATATGCGTACTACCGTGACTATTGATGACGCGCTTTATGAACAAGCCATTGAAATGGCTGATCCGGGCATGGATAAGGCTGATATTTTTCGTGAAGCGATGAAAACCTTTGTCCGAATCCAAGCCGCCAAACGCTTGGCTGCTCTGGGTGGTAAAACACCGGATATGGAACCTATTCCTCGTCGGTTTCCACAAGACTCCGAATCATGAACGTGTTAGTTGACACCTCCGTCTGGGTG
>DATIGS010000215.1:0-14292 GCA_035481425.1 Cellvibrio sp.
GGAAAAATATCGGAAAGCAAAATTGCCTGATCGTCGGTAATCTCCGGTGGCAATTTAATTAATCCAATATGGGCGAAGGGAATGCGTGCTTTTTCTGCCTGTAGACCGTTAAAAGATCCGCTATTTTCCGGGCCGCCAAAAAAAGCAGTGCCCGAAGATTTTCCATGGGGATTTGCATTGTCGCATTGCGCATAGTAACCAGCCCGACAATACGAACAGTTCCCGCACGCAATAGTAGAAGGCACTACTACACGATCACCAATCTGGAGATTTCTAACGTCATCTCCGAGCGCTTCTACAATTCCTACCGCTTCATGACCGAGGATGATTCCCTTCTTCATTCCACCCAGTGTCCCACGGACAAAATGTAAATCGGTGCCACAAATTGCTGATGTGGTGATGCGAACAATCGCATCAGTAGGTTTTTCGATTTTAGGTTCAGGAACATTTTCCAAACGTATATCGCCGATATCATGGAATACGACAGCTTTCATATGGATTTTCCTATTCGATGGATTGAAGTGTTAAATAGCTAACATATTGCGATCAGCATACGCGCGATAAAATTTAATTTTTCGCATGCAAGGTGAACGCGAATAGTAGTGCTGTATGCAATCTTGATACCCGAACCGAATTCGGAATTTTTTAGAGGTAATTTGGCGTGTAGCTACAGTTAGCAAAAAAATTTAATAAACAATGTTGTAAATGATGCACAGTAAAATTGTTTTGTTGAATTTTTTTCAATCTGTAGTCAGATCTTTTTTATTAATGAAGGATTAATTTTGTATAGCGCTAATGATTTTAATGAGGGATTGACTGATAACTTGATTTATTGTTTTGCGAATTTAAGCGTTAACTGCTTTTCGTGGGTAGGGAATAAATTTTTCAGTATGGTCTGGGTTCATTACCATTAAATTTGCTGATAAATCTTTCCAATGCTGTTCGTCCTTCAGTCAGGCGATCATATATCCCTAAGCATTTGCCGATTTTGACGTTAACTATTTCAAAATGAAATTGGATTGTGAAACCCTTATTGTCTTTGAACTCTATGAGATTTAATTGAAAACTGCCGCTGTGAAGTACGGGCGTCGTGCAGATCATAATCGTCACCGAATGCATAAGGCTACGTTAATAAAATCGTAAAAGACTCATATAGGTGGCGATAAAATAACGGTGAGATTGGGTGGATGGTGGGGCGTGTTGCCCCCGCGTCCCATGATGGTCTGATGCTTATGTAGGAGGATGGGCGTCAAGCAGATTTATGTCAAATGATTTCGGGATTTCAAGCGTAATCACCGCATTTTTGTCGTGTGAGTCATTAATTTCCATTCCTTATGTTCGCTAATACACAGATGGTTAAAAAACAAAAAATTCATATTGGTATTCATATTGCATTTTTGCTAGCGATGGTGAGAAATAGGGGTAGCTCCCCAATTCATAGCCAATAATTTTCCTAACAATTAATTTCTACCGTGTTTTATAGCCAGGAGATAATTTTATGCCTAATTCAGCAAAAAAAATCGTTTCACTCGCCGGTAAGGCTCAAGAAGCAACTCGTTTGTTAAGAGCTGACCACAAGCTTGTAAATGAACTCTTCGAAAAGTTCGAGTCAACTCGCTCGGCTGAGAAGAAACAAATGCTAGCACTGGAGATTTGTCAGGAGTTGACTGTACACGCGCAGATAGAAGAGGAGATATTTTATCCTGCCGTCGAGAAAGTTTTAAAAGACAAATCATTGGTGCCGGAAGCCAAAGTTGAGCATGAGACCTTAAAATATCTCATCGCCCAAATTCAGGGCGAAGAGCCAGGTAGCGAGCTTTATGATGCCAAAGTAAAGGTGCTCTCTGAATACGTTAAACATCACGTCAAAGAAGAGCAAAATGAGATATTCCCCAAAGTCAAAGAGTCGAAGCTCGATCTCGTTGAGCTGGGTATGGCACTTGCCGAACGTAAGGAACAGTTGAAAGCAGAGTTGGCGTAAGGCGCCCAGGAATTGCGAAAAGGCATTAAAAGGCAAGCCAAGGCTTGCCTGCCTTTATTATATGGAGAGAAATTTCTTTAACGAGATAGCTCTCGTCGGACGATTTCCGCTCCTGCACTTAATGCATGTAACTTACCTTGTGCCACTTTGCGAGGCAGAGGAGTCATGCCGCAATTAGTGCAAGGATAGAGCTTGTCCGCATCGACAAATTGAAGCGCCTTTCGCAGAGTGTTGGCTACTTCCTCTGGTGTCTCAATCGTATCGCTTGCCACGTCAATGGCGCCTACCATTACTTTTTTTCCACGAATGAGTTCAAGCAGTTCCATGGGAACATGAGAGTTGTGGCATTCCAATGAGATTATATCGATATTGGATTTTTGTAATTTTGGAAAAATTTCCTCATATTGTCGCCACTCTGAGCCCAAGGTTTTTTTCCATTCGGTGTTTGCCTTGACGCCATAGCCATAACAAATATGTACGGCAGTTTCACATTGAAGCCCTTCGATTGCCCGCTCTAAAGTAGCGATGCCCCATTCATTAACTTCATCGAAAAACACGTTAAATGCGGGTTCATCAAACTGGATAATATCAACCCCGGCAGCTTCCAATTCTTTAGCTTCCTGGTTAAGTATTTTGGCAAACTCCCAAGCTAATTTTTCGCGGCTCTTATAGTGAGCATCATAGAGTGTATCGATCATCGTCATTGGGCCAGGTAGTGCCCATTTTATTGGTTGATTGGTTTGCTGGCGTAGAAACCTGGCATCCTCAACAAAAACCGGTTTTGGGCGAGACACAGGGCCAACGACCGTCGGCACACTCGCATCATAACGATCCCGAATTCTAACCGTCTCGCGTTTCTCAAAATCGACTCCGTCGAGATGCTCGATAAACGTAGTGACAAAGTGTTGGCGTGTTTGCTCGCCGTCGCCAACAATATCAATGCCTGCATGTTCTTGTTCTTGTAATGACAAACGCAACGCGTCGTGTTTGCCGTCCACTAATTCAGCACCTTCCAATTTCCAGGGTGACCAAAGCTTCTCAGGTTCTGCAAGCCAGGAAGGTTTGGGCAAACTGCCTGCAGTTGAAGTAGGTAATAATTTTTTCATAGTAAATAGCCTTATCTAAATAAATGATCGCGTAGACGTTGGGTTAGCGCGCGTAATTGGCGGACCATTGCTCAAGAATGGCTCGATAAGGCTTGATAAAATGCTGCTCGGCAAATTTCCCCTGTTCAATGGCTAACCGGCTGCGTTCTTCCCGATCATAAATAATTCGGGTCAATGAATAATCTTGATGCTGCAAACTTGGCTGGTAAGATTTTCCTGCCGCAGAATTCGCATTGTAAATTTCAGGGCGATAAATTTTTTGAAAGGTATCCATGGTGCTGATGGTGCTAATAAGTTCAAGATTGGTGTAATCGCCCAGCAAATCGCCCGAAAAATAAAAAGCCAAAGGCGCAACGCTACTCGCCGGCATGAAATAGCGCACCTGCAATCCCATTTTTTGGAAATATTCATCGGTTAATGAATATTCATCTTGCTGGTATTCAATTCCCAAAACAGGATGCTGATTTTCAGTCCGGTAATAAGTCTTACTGCTCGAAACACTCAGGCATATTACCGGTGGTTTATTAAAATGTTCTTTATAGGTAGTTGAATTCACGAAGTACTTAAATAGCTTTCCATGCAGATCGCCAAAATTATCCGGAGTGCTAAATTCGCGCTGATTTTTATTGTGCCCGAGCAATAGAACGCTGAAATCATAGTCTCGCACGTAAGAAGAAAAATTATTCCCTACTATGCCAGCAATGCGTTCGTTAGTTTGGTGATCGAGAATATTGGTTTTCAATATTTCAATTAGAGGAAGGGCGCTGCCGTTCTTTTCAGCATCGATATTCATCTCGACCGATATGATTTCAAGTTCCACAGAATAACGATCACCTTTGGGGTTGTCCCAATGTGCCAGGGCATTGAAGCGATTGTTAATCATCTTCAAGGTGTTGCGCAGGTTCTCCTGGCGACTGGTTCCTCTCGCCAAATTAGCAAAGTTGGTCGTGATGCGGGTGTTGTCCGATGGACGATAATTCTCATCGAAACAAATGCTCTTGATCGTAAATGTAAAATCTTTATTCATGGTGATCTTGGTAACCTGATTTCCGAGGATAAAACCTGAATGTGCTTGCCATTAAAAGGCAAGGTGAGTTTTATACCGGAATGGCTTTATGATTAAAAATGATCTTTTTTCAATAAAACATGAATAATATTCAAGGTTTGATGGAATGCATCTGCTCGCTCACAGCGATGGCAGTTTTTCAAATGTGGGCTGCCCAACGGAATAGCGGTGAACTCTTGTTTTAGTATTCAGTCATTTTTATCAGTTGAGAGGAAAATATATGCAGATCACTACTACAGAAATACCGGATTTGTTCGCGCAGCTCGGCCTGCCCACGAGTGATGCGAGCATTGCGGAGTTTGTGAAGGCTCACCCTTTACCTGAGGGGGTGATATTGCGTGATGCGGATTTTTGGACCGATGCACAACGCCAGTTCTTGAATGACTGTTGGCACCAGGATTCGGATTGGGTTGTGCCTATCGATAAATTGGATGCCTTGCTGCGCCATCAGCAAGCGGATTAATGCTGGGCCCGCTCACTTCACCTCGCGCAATATGCTCAGCAATTGTTGGCTATCCACTGGCTTAACCAAGTGATGTGAAAAGCCGGCTTCATGGGATTGTTCGCGATCTTGCGGTTGCCCATAGCCCGTCAGGGCTATTAAAAGTTTTGAGGCCAGGGCCGGTATGCTTCGCAAGGCTCGCGCTAATTCGTAACCACTCATATCAGGCAATCCTATATCCAGTAAGAAGACATCGACTTCGTTTAGGTCAGGGAGATTTAATACATCCTTCGCAGTGGATGCAGTTCTCACCTTATGGCCAACCATTTGAAGCAACATCGACAGAGATTCAGCCGCATCAAGGTTGTCATCGACAAGCAGGATGTTGACCTGCTTTGAGCTTTTTTCCGGTATCGGTATTTCGGTTAGGTTTTCGCGGGCTGTCAGGCGAGGAAGTGACACGGTGAAAATACTCCCCAGGCCTATTCCAGCACTGTGCGCGATCACTTGGCCGTGGTGAAGATTGACGATGGCCTTTACCAGCGCGAGACCAATTCCGAGGCCTCCCTGGTTGCGATCAAGTTCTCGTGTGCCTTGGGTAAATAAGTCAAATACATGCGGGATTAAGGACTCATCCATTCCGCTGCCATTATCAATAACCTCGATATCGACCCGCTCCTGCTCCGCCTCCACTTTAAGGGTAATGGTTCCTTCGGGAGGAGTGTATTTCGCTGCATTGGTTAGCAGGTTGGCAATTACCTGGACCAAACGCGTCCGATCGCCAGACACAACGGCATGATCACCAGTAAGTTGCGTTGTTAGTTTATGTTGCCGTGCTTCTATCATTGGACGCACTTGTTCGATAGCGGTTGCAATGACCGACTTGATATCCAGTGGCTCTACATCAAGTTCGATAAGACCGCGAGTTACCCGTGACACATCCATCAGGTCATCAATCAAGTGCGTGAAGTGGCCTATCTGCCGCGAAATGATTTCGCTCACGTGTTGTACACGTTCGGGGTCGTTGCTAATCAACCGCAATAGCTCTGCAGCCGAGCTAACCGGAGCCAGTGGATTGCGCAGTTCGTGTGCGAGCATGGCCAGGAACTCATCCTTTGAACGGTTTAGATGTTCCGCCTCTGCGCGCGCGGCACGCTCACTCGCTAATAGGGTTTGTCTTTCCTCGGCTGCCTTGTTGGCAAGCTCGTAAAGCCGTGCGTTATCTATGGCGATGGCTGCCTGGGCTGCCAAGCCAGTAATAAGTCGCTCGGATCTTTCACTAAATATTCCGGTCTTTGAATGGCCGAAAAAAAGGCCGCCGATGACATCACCCGAACGGGAGATTACAGATGCAGCAAGATAGCTGCGAACCGGTAAATGTCCTTTTGGCATGCCGTGGTGCGGAGCCATGGTCCCATAACGAGGATCGCTCGTAATGTCATCGCTGCGGATCGGCGGACCACCAATAAACGTGGGTTTGAATACTGGCGTAGCGCGCGGATGCCCGAAGCCATCAAACGCTTCTCGTGGTGCACCGGACAAGGTATAGAGTACGTATGCATCACCTTGCTCGTCCTGACCGTTATAAAAGAACGCGGCAAATTCGGCGCCGGTCAATGCCCGGCCTGAATCGGTTACGGTTTGCAGCAGGGTATTCAGGTCGAGCGTTGAAGCCAGGGATTGCCCTGAATGATTGAGAAGCTCGAGAATTCGCGTTTCGTCTTGCAAGGCCTCTTCGGCTCTCTTTCTCTCGGTAATGTCGATGATAACCGCCAACACCGATCTCGCTGAGGTACCTTCTGCGCTCTCAATCAGGCTCACCGTTGTGCTTACCCATATCGCACTTCCACCTGACCTGATGTAGCGTTTTTGGATATCAAACGGCTTACCATCAGCGAGGAGTTTTTTGAAAGCGGCTTCGCTTCGAGGCAGATCATCCGGGTGCGTTAAATCATGGATATCGACCCCGATAAGCTCCTCTCGGGATTGCCCCAGCATTTGGCAAAACCGCTGATTGACGCGGATAATCCGCCCCGTCAGATCACGCTCTGCAATTCCCGCTGCGGTTTGTTCGAACAGCGATGCCAGGTGTTCCTCACTTCGACGTAAGGCTAAGCCGGCTTCCTTCTGCTGGGTGATATCGCGAAAGAAAACTGCCAAGCCCTCAGTTGCGACAGGGTTTATCCGCATCTCCAGCCATGAATTCTTATCGGCCGCTCGATGTGTCAATTCAATCGTGTCAGGCTCTGAGGTGCGCAATACCCGATCACGGATTTTCATCACCCGATCTCTAATATCGACTGGCCAAACTTCCAGGAACTGACGGCGTAAAACCGCCTCGGCGGGAAGCCCTAAAATGAAGAGACCTTCAGCGTTAATTCGGCTGATGGTTTGGTCTTGATCAACGACCATGAAGCCTTCATTCATCTGGTTCAGGATGTAGTCACTTTTTCCGCGTTCGGTGATCAATTTTTTCTGCGTAACCGCGTTTTCCATCGCCGTCCAGGTTCGATGAAGAACATCTTTCGCCGCTTCAACATCTTCATTCGTCCACACATAGGCGACAGGTTTAATGACGTTGACGCTAAATTCCAACTCGCCCGATTTGAGCAACGGAATAATCAGGATTGAACCTACATTTAACACGCCGAAGCGTTCCGCCGTGGCGGACGTTCTTGGGTCAGAATAAACGTCGTTGATGATGACGGGGTTTCCGCTTAGTAATTCGGGTACCAGTGCGGGACTATAGTCATCAACATTCCCTGATAGGGGTATCGGGGGTTGGCCAACAGCAAGCCAGCCGCTCCAGGTGTTAAAAACCTTGCTTTGGCTATCGAGTTGCGCGTACCAACATCCTGACGCGGAAAGGTGAGCCGCAAGCATGGATACGGCGTGATGAACAATTTCTTCCGGATAAGTCAGCGGATGGAGTTTGTCGGCCAGGCTTAATTGAAACTCACGAAGGTGCCGGGCGCGGACAAGTTTCGTTGTCTCAATGACCGAGCAATACATCCCGGCAACAGCACCATCATCACCATAAACCGGTGAGTAGGAAAAAGTGAACCAGGCCGTTTCCGGATAGCCTGAACGCTCAATAATCAGTTCAAGATCATCGTGGAAACTTGATTCGCCCTGTAACGCCTTATCAATAATGGGGCTTATGTCTTGCCAGATTTCTTGCCAAATTTGTTTGAATGGTGCCCCCAACGCACTCGGGTGTTTATTTCCGAGAATCTGTGCGTAGGCATCGTTATAGAGGAAACCCAACTTCGGTCCCCAGGCCACAAACATGGGAAACGTCGAGTTTAAAATAAGGCGCGTCACCGTTTTTAATGACAGCGGCCATTGGTCGGGAGTATCAAGTATCGATTCAGACCAATCCTTCGCGCGCATCAGGGAAGCGACTTCACTAGCGCCGGGAAATTCCAATGCTAAATTCAAAATGACCTCGTTACATAGACGATTTAAACCAGGGGCAATCCAGGGTGCAGGCTTTATCCTTATTAATGCAAGCACACTTTAGGAAATGTCGATCAATAAATTGGTTAGCTAATCTACTTCAATATAGATGAGCGAAATGTTGATTCCTCTACATTGTTACCAACTGTAATATTCTGTTCGTTAGTATTGTGCCCTAATTGACCCCACTTCGATTTGCATGATATGACTGCCGTCGACCGGAAGATGGCTTCCCAACGGATGCTCAATTACGCTCTTTGCGATGTACAAAAAGAATTAGCGAGTCGACTTTACATTCTTTAAAGTGAATGACCTTTTAATGCAATGGAACGGATATTTCAATTAGGGCGCATTAGATAATGCGTATGCTCTTTTTGATCGCTGTTTAAAATCGGTAATGAGCATGGGCGGTATACAAATTTTAGGACAATGGATTAACTAATGAAAAATTTACTACTATCAATCATTCTTTTCGTTACATTACCTGCCCACGCGCTAGAAATAGATCCTGCGAATTCAGTGTTAGGTGTCCCTTGGGATAGCTCAGAAGAAATAGCTGAAAAAATACTCGGAAAGCCAAATGGTTTTTTCCAAGCTACAAAGTATAAAAAATACGTTTTCTACGGTAAAAGTATTGCTTTAATTTTTGAAAGGGAAAAGCTTAAAGGTTTTAAATACTCAGAGTATTTACTTCCTTTGTACAATGAAGCTGTGTCTGTTAATGCCGACTTTTCCTCCCCACAACTTGAAATAAATGGAGTTAAGCTGAATGGCGCTAGTTTTTCTGAGCTTGCGTCAAAATTACCTTATAAGTTCGGGAACCCTGAGTATCAAGTGAATGTGGCCACAGATGAATCTCAGATACAATTTAATTTCTCTAGTACATCTATGAATGGTGCGAAAGAAGAATTCAAGTTCGGCGGCCTTGAAATTCATTACGAGCTGTAATGTTCCAACAAAGTGCTCTAACCCGCGCACTGCGAGTCGCGGCTTTGCGGTTTTGCTGCACAGAAGTAATCCACAAAATCACAACTTAAATTCTGCCGTTGTACGCGGCGTTAAGTCGTAAGAACACTAATTAGCGTAATTCAGTTGATTTTTTTAGTAGCCGTAGTTGGTCGCATCATTTAAGCAAGTTTGGTGTGAGGCACAAATTAAAAAGGCAGACAAACGAGAGGTTTGTCTGCCTTTTAATATGTTTATCCGGTTTCTTAATATCCGATTACAAACAAAAAAATTTACTCCATATAGGTATCAATACTCGGACAAGAGCAAACGAGATTGCGGTCGCCGTATACGTTATCGATGCGGTTTACGGTTGGCCAAACCTTGTGATTTTTCAACCAACTCGCAGGGCGTCCGGCAACTTCGCGTGAATATGCGCGTGTCCAGTTTTCTTCCAATACGTCGTCTTGCGTGTGTGGTGCATTATGCAATGCACTGGCTTCAGCAGCGATTTCACCATTGATAACCTGATCGATTTCTTTGCGGATAATCAACATGGCTTCGATGAATTTGTCCAATTCGATTTTGGATTCCGATTCGGTTGGTTCGATCATCAATGTGCCGGCAACCGGGAACGACATGGTGGGGGCATGGAAACCAAAATCCATCAAGCGCTTGGCGATATCTTCTTCGCTGATGCCGCTTGCTTCTTTGAGTGGTCGCAAATCCAGCAGGCATTCGTGCGCAACAAAACCGTTAGTGCCTTTATATAAAATTGGATAAGCGGCTTCGAGTTTTTTCGCTACGTAGTTTGCATTGAGCATTGCAAATTCGGTGGCCTGGCGCATTCCCACGGCGCCCATCATTTTGATGTACATCCAACTGATTGGCAGGATGCTGGCTGAGCCCCAAGGCGCAGCAGAAATAGTGCCGTTGTTAACATCGGTACCGGGAACTGGTTGCACCGGATGCGCTGCAAGGAATGGTTCCAAATGCTTGCCTACACCGATTGGCCCCATGCCAGGGCCGCCACCGCCATGCGGAATGCAAAATGTTTTGTGCAAATTCAGGTGCGAAACATCGCCGCCGAATTTTCCGGGCGCGGCCACGCCGACGAGTGCGTTCATGTTGGCGCCGTCGATATACACCTGCGCACCTACCGCGTGCACCATTTCGCACAATTGCGTAATACCTTCTTCAAATACGCCATGCGTAGATGGATAAGTACACATGATGCAGGCGATTTGGTTGCCGTAAGTGACAATTTTTTCGGCGAGGTCGGCAAGGTCGACATTACCTTTGTTATCGCAGGCAACCACCACCACTTTGTAGGTAACCATTTGCGCCGAGGCTGGGTTGGTGCCGTGTGCTGATGCAGGAATCAAACAAATATCGCGTTGGGTTTCGCCCTTGCTTTCAAAATATTTTTTGATCGCGACAAGACCGGCGTATTCACCTTGTGAACCAGCATTAGGTTGCAAACTGATCGCATCGTAACCGGTGCAGGCCTTGAGCATTTCTTGCAGCTCTTCAAATAATTGTTTGTAACCTTCGGCTTGGTCGATAGGTGCAAATGGATGCAACTTGCCAAATTCCGGCCAGGTGACGGGAATCATTTCTGCTGTTGCATTTAATTTCATGGTGCAGGAGCCGAGTGGAATCATGGCGTTGTTGAGCGCGATATCGCGTGATTCCAAGCGCTTTAAATAGCGCAGCATTTCGGTTTCGCTGTGATAGGTGTTGAATACCGGGTGAGATAACACCGCATCGCTGCGCAGCAAATCGGTAGGAATTGCGTTATTGGCGGTGATATTTTTTCCACTGAGTACTTGTTCGTCGAATGAACGCAATTCAACACCGGTCACACCAAATACGGCCAGCAAGGCTTCTACATCCTCAGCAGAGGTTGTTTCGTTCAGGCTGATGCCCAATGAATCGCTGCCGACCAAACGCAAATTGATTTCTGCATTTAATGCCGCTTGATAAATGGCTTTTTGGTTATCGCCAACATTGACGGTAATCGTGTCGAAGAATTGCGCGTTGGTGAGCGCAAACCCTTTTGCTTTTAACGCAGCAGCGGCAATTGCAGTCAAGCGATGCACACGGTTGGCAATGCGTTTTAATCCATCTGGGCCGTGGTAAATCGCGTAGAACACGCTCATCACTGCGAGCAATACTTGCGAGGTGCAGATGTTGGAGTTGGCTTTTTCGCGGCGGATATGTTGCTCGCGGGTCTGCATTGCCATACGCAATGCTTGCTTGCCGCGCGCATCGATAGATACACCAATAATACGGCCAGGAGCTGAGCGCTTATAGGCATCGCGGAACGCGAAGAAGCCAGCGTGGGGGCCACCGAAGCCCATAGGTACACCGAAGCGCTGACTGGTCCCGACGACCACATCGGCACCCATAGCGCCGGGTGATTTGAGCAGCATTAATGCCAGCAAATCGGAGGCGACGGTAACCAAAGCATTATTGGTGTGCGCTGTTTCGATCAAGGCGGTTAAGTCGCGTACTTGCCCGCTTGAGCCGGGATAGGAGAGCAGGGCGCCGAAGTAATCGCCATTGGCCAATTCGTCGGCCTTGGCCACTACCACGTCAAAACCAAAGTGTTCGGCGCGGGTTTTTACTACGGCGATGGTTTGCGGATGGGTATCGGCATCCACAAAAAACACATCAGATTTGCTCTTCTTATTTTGGCGCTTACACATCGCCATGGCTTCAGCGGCAGCGGTGCCTTCGTCCAACACCGAAGCGTTGGCCATTTCCATGCCGGTCAGGTCGATGATCATTTGCTGGTAGTTGAGCAATGCTTCCAACCGACCTTGGGCGATTTCCGGTTGATAGGGTGTGTAGGCAGTGTACCAACCCGGGTTTTCCAGAACGTTGCGCAATACTACTAACGGCACATGGGTATCGTGGTAGCCCATGCCGATGTAGTTTTTGAATATCTTGTTTTTGCTGGCGATGGTTTTCAGTTGCGCCAATGCGTTGGCTTCGGTAACCGCATCGCCCAGATTGAGTTCGCTTTTCAGGCGGATAGCATCAGGCACAGTTTTGTCGATCAGCTCCTTGACTGAGCTGACGCCCAGAGTTGCCAGCATGGCGGCAGTTTGTTGGGCATTCGGGCCAATGTGACGCTGGATAAACTCGTCCTGATAAGCCAAAGAGGATAGGGAAGCTGAGCGAAAATCAACTGACATAGAAACTCTCTGTGTAAGGAAAACAATAATAAAGGCGGGAGAGGGTTGTAGCCGGGAAGCCTGATAATAGGAGCCTGCTTAAAAAGGCGGCAATGGTACCAATTTGGTGCTTTTCGGGCAATCAAACCGTGATCCAGGGCGGGTTTTGCTGGCTGGTTTTTAGCCTCGGCGAATGAACGCGAGTTGCCGGGCAGAGGAAAAATTCGATTTTTTGGTGGGTAACGGCGGAACAAGAAGGTAACAGCTGAATCTTAGGCCTGCTATGATTCAGCTCCGCTTCCGGCGGGCTCCATAATAACTGCGTATTAAATAGGCCTATGTACCACGAATTTTTCGGGCTCAAAGAACCCGCTTTTTCCATCGCCGTAAACCCGCGCTACCTCTTTATGAGCGACCAGCATCGGGAAGCCTTGGCGCATCTTCTATATGGAATCCAGAATGGTGGTTTTGTGATGCTTACCGGCGAGGTGGGCACGGGCAAGACGACTATTATTCGCTGTTTACTTGAGCAATTGCCGCCCAATACCGACATGGCGATTATCCTCAACCCCATGGGCAGTGCGCCGGAGTTACTTTCCACGATTTGCGATGAATTGGGTGTTGGTTACATCGCCGATGAGCTGACCGTAAAAGGCCTTACCGACGCGCTGAACCAGTTCTTGCTCGACAATCATCGCAAAGGACGCAAGACGGTGTTGTTGATCGATGAAGCACAATTATTAAAAGTGCCAGTGTTGGAGCAGATTCGGTTGCTGACTAACCTGGAAACGACCACCGAAAAATTGTTGCAGATCATGTTAGTTGGGCAACCGGAATTAAAGAGATTATTGGCACGTCCGGCGCTGCGACAACTATCCCAGCGGATTACTGCGCGCTTTCACTTGGAGGCGCTGAGTCTGCCTGAGACCAAAGCTTATATCGCCCATCGTCTGAAAGTCGCCGGTTTGCCTGATCATCAGCGTCCATTTAGCGATGCGATGATTAAAAAAATCCACCAGTTCAGCGGTGGCGTGCCGCGGTTGATTAATGTAATCAGTGAGCGTTTGTTGCTGGGAGCCTATGCCCAAAATCATCACCATATAGATAACCAGATTTTTGCCGCGGCGGTGAAAGAGGTTGCCGGAACTACCACGCAGGAAGAGGAAAAACTGGCAACTACTCGTACATCGTGGCATGCCTTGTTTGTGGTGGCGTTGATTGGTGTGATGGTGGCGGTCTGGTTTTTGGTCCCTGATGAAGCACCTCTGCCAGTGGCGCCAGCAGTAGCCCAAAGCGCGAGCACTGCATCGGTGGTACCGGCATCGGCCGCCTCATCATCAGTTGCTGATATAAAAATGGTCAAAGAGCAACAATTGGCATCTGGCTCGCTTAATGGGTTACGCAATCAATCAGTAGAACCGGTAAAACCGCCGATGTCTGCGGTCGCTGCACTGGCAACCCGCGATTTTGTCGCAGCGCAACTGGCACTGTTTGCCTACGTGGATATCACCGCAGCGGATCCCAAAAATCCCTGTTTGGCTGTAAATGCATCGCATTATGCTTGCGAAAAAACTCGCATCAACTCTTGGGATGAATTGAAAGATGTTAATCGTCCGGGACTAATTACCTTGGCAACACCCGATAAGAAATGGGTTTACGCGCTGTTAGTTGGCTTGAGCGAAAACCACGCGCTCTTGCTTGATAACAATGAGGAAAAAGTAGTGCCCTGGAGCGAGGTTGCCAGTGCCTGGAATGGTGACTTTTTGTATGTCTGGTCGCGCCCGGAAGCATTTGAGGGTGATTTACAAATGGGTGATAAAAGTGATCTGGTAACCTGGATTGCAGAGCAGTTTGCGACGCTTGATCAACAATCGGCACCGCTGACGCGCCAATTTTTTACTGAGCGGTTACAAAAACGGGTAGAGCTTTTTCAATCGACCCAAAATATTCTTCCCAATGGTGTAATCAATGCGCAAACCCTGCGCCGTTTAAATGAAGTGCTGGGAGTGGACAAACTTCTGGTGGAATTGGATGAGCAAAAATTACTTGCTCCGCTGAAAGAACAAGGGCTGTAGTGAAATGTCATTAATCCTGGATGCCCTGAATCGCGC
>DATIGS010000216.1:0-3705 GCA_035481425.1 Cellvibrio sp.
CCCCCGCATCATCTGAAGCAGCATCCAGCAGCTCGGCACCGGCGGCCAAACTAAGCATCGACTTCGATAGCGATACAGTGGGTACAACCTATGAAGGTACTGGCTGGAACCCAGCCCACGTAACTGCCACCGTTGTCACTATCGCTTCTGTATCCGGCCTTCCTGCCCATGGCAGTTCAACCAACGCGCTCAAAATAGTAGTTTCTGATTACAACGCCATTCCGCTGATGGAAGTAAGCCTGCCAGCAGGGAAAACCCTATCGGACTACAACGTAAAAGTAGACGCCTATTTCCCTCGTAACACATTGGGCTTAACCGACAGCAATGCCAACTATTACAAACCTTTTTTGCTGCTGGCGGGCACTGCTATCACCAGCGCAGCAAGCGAAACCAATCCGGCCTACCAATCCAAAATCGACACCATTTATGATGACGTAGATACTTGGAAAACCTACACCCTAACGGTGGATGCCACTAAAGGCGCGGCATTGACCGGCACTTTTAAAATCGGCATGGGGCTCAATCGCCCGGGAGGAACTACCGACGGTTACTACTTTGATAATGTCCGTCTGGAGTTGAAATAAGCTCATAAAAAAACCCCACCTTTGAGGGTGGGGTTTTTCCACGGTTTACAGCAATAACACTCTTTGGCTTTTACTCACTTACTCATACAACTAGCATTTTTGCACTCACACTGAAACGCGGCGACGTACGAAAAACATAGCCAATAAACCTATCACCAGCAGTGCATTCAACCCCGATTCTGATACGACTGTCCGGGGATCAGGTGTACCAGAACCAAACAAAAACAGGTTGGATAAACCACCGCCGCGGCCATCCAGATCGCGGTATTCGAAGGTGCCGGAAGTGGCGCCCTGGGTCAGTGACCAGGCAAAATAATCAGGATTACCATTGCCATGGCCAACATGCATGGTGATTACCGCCAAGCCATAGACGGTCCAGAAGCTATCGTCCAGGGTCCAGGTTCCCGCCACATTGCTTTGCCCCCAGCTACCGGTAGTCAGCACCACGCTGAACAGGTCATTGGTTCCATTCCCGGTCAGCTCACCTTCCTTAATCCAACTGCCGCCAAATAACGAACTGACTTCCGCCGGGGTATTAATGTTTTCATCATTGCCGGTTTTACATTCAACAGCCGAGTCGAGGGTAGCAACACGCTCATTCATCGGCAGACAGGTCACTGGTGTCGCAACTGCAACAGAGGCCCAGCAACCCAATACAATCATCACCAAGGTTGATTTCCATAATTTGCGCATAATTATTTCTCCCACAAAAGTGCGACACATGTCACACAATTTAAGAGGCAATAAGGATGCCGGCGCCGAAATCATCACAATATTCAATCGGTTAAAAATGAAGCGCGCGCCAAATGGCATTTAAAGCAGCAAAAGTGTCAGTTTTATCGACATTTTGGCACCTGAAAAACGTCAGTTTTCTGACAATCTTTACTGCCATTTGCTCGAATAACGCCAATAAAAAGCCCCGCACAGGGCGAGGCTTTTTCATCGCATACCGGCTGTTAAGCCAGCATCATCTGGCCGGACCGAAGGGTTTGAGCAATAGGATCAGCTTTGGCAGGAGGGTCAGCGACCCCACAATCGCCATAAACATGGCAAAAGCGGTTAATACCCCGAAGTAAATAGAAGGGATAAATTGCGATAGCATCAAAATCGAGAAGCCCACAATAATCGTTACCGAGGTGTAATACATGGCGCGGCCGATCGAGGCGTGCGAGCGATGCATGGCTTCCACATAATTTTGGTCGAGTGCAAATTCAATCCGGAAGCGATAGAAGTATTGGATCGCCTGGTCCACCCCCACGCCGACCACAATCGCAGCAATCGTGGTGGTCATCATATCGAGTGGAATCCCCACCAGGCCCATTGCCCCCAACACGGTTCCCGCCGCAAGGATGTTTGGCAGTATGGCGATAAGCGCAATTTTGAATGAGCGGAACAGCACCACCATCATTAGCATGATCGACACAAACACCACCCCAATAGTGGCAATTTGTGAGGAAAACAAACTCTGCAGCATATTGTTGTAGAGCACCAGCATACCGGTGAAATTCACCTGCTCCGGTTTGAAGCCGGCCTCGGTGACCGCGTATTGGCGAATGCGCTCCACCAACTCCGCGCGCTTCAGATCCGGTGTGGTTTCTATAACGCGCAGGGTGATGCGGGTTTGTTGCGCTTCATCGACCAGATAGGGCGTAATCAAAAAGTTCTTGATGTCATCGGAGAGCATATTGCGCAGCACGTTCAACTCAAAGTCATTCAATTTTCCTTTGTTGATGTCATGCGCTAATTGATAAACCGTCGCGAGCGATTGCACCTTGCCCACTTCCGGCAGCGACTCCAAATAATTGTGCAGCTGTTTGATTTGATCGAGGCCCGCTACGCTAAACCAATAACTGGACGCCGCTTTGGCTGAGTCTCCTTCGTCCGAAAATGCATCCTCATCGCCATACTCTGCGAAAGGATCTTCTTCATCGGCCTGGGCAGCTGATGCGTCGCTGGCTTCCGCAAACGGATCTTCTGCAGTGCTCCCGTCCGACTCAACTACATCGACGATATTTTTGTCGGCATCGAGAATGATATCGAGCGTCACTGTGCCGCCCAGCTGGCGGTCGATAACACTCAAGCCCTGATGAATTTCGCTGTCGCTTTTAAAATAATCAACAAAGCGGTTTTCCACTTCGAGTTTGCTAATACCCCACACGCTAACGAGCGCAACGATCAGTGCGAGCAATACAATTTTGCCACCGTGGAATTCTGCCAGTTTGGAAAAACGCACCGTGAGTGCCGCAGAATTATCGCCGCGATCTTTAGGCTCGCCTTTCGGTAACACCATAAGACCGGCCGGCAACACTACAAACACCAAAACAAAACCGACCGACAAACCAATGGTCATCATCCAGCCAAAATCGATTACCGGGCGGATACCGCTCATCACCAGCGACATAAACGCCACTATGGTGGTAAGCGCGGAGTACAAACAGGGCACGGTCATATCGCGCACGGTTTGCATCACAATCTCGGACTGCTCCATATCGGGATTGAGCGCATGGACTTCGCGATAGCGCACCACCACATAAATCGTGAATGCAAATACCATGATTAACAGTAGTGCGACAAAGTTGGATGAAATAACCGTGAGTCGCCAGTCGATCCAGCCCAACCAACCCAGCATCAAAATCACGGACATCAAGCAGGTGGTAAGCGGTAAAACCACAAAGCGCCATTGGCGGAATAAAATCGCCAACACAAAAATAATGAAGGCCACCAAGGCCGCGCCAAACACCACCAGATCACTTTTGATGTACGCGATCATGTCGGTGGTGATCATGCTGACACCGCCGAGGAAAATTTGCGCGCGGTCCTGATACTTGGCGACTATGCCGCGCACGATTTCAACGCGCGTCGCATCCTGCGCGGCAGTGGCAGTGCGGTAAGCCAGAAATTCGGCCGACACCCTCGCCAGCTCTTTTTCTTCGTCAGCACTCAAGCCTTCTTTGTCGCGCTTCAAGCGCAGCGCATCGCGATGGCGCGCCATTTGGATGTATTGGTTGTTGACTTTCAAATTGAGCAAAATGGCGGAGGTGGTGCCATCGGGGCTCAACAACATGTCGCGGTAAATCGGGCTGGTTAAAAATTCCTGCTTCACCATCGCGCGGTCCACACC
>DATIGS010000217.1:0-1948 GCA_035481425.1 Cellvibrio sp.
ACCGCGTCGCTGGATCAACTCCGGCGGTCTCGGCACTATGGGCTTTGGTTTGCCAGCAGCCATGGGCGTGCAAATGGCGGATCGTGATGCGACCGTTGTGTGCGTAACCGGTGAAGGTTCAATCCAGATGTGTATTCAGGAATTGTCTACCTGCACCCAATACCATCTGCCGGTAAAAGTGATTTGCTTGAACAACCAAGCGCTCGGCATGGTTCGCCAGTGGCAGGACATGCAGTACTCCAGCCGCTACGCGGAAAGCTTGTACGAAGATTCATTGCCGGATTTCATCAAGCTGGCAGAAGCCTATGGTCATGTGGGTATTCGTGTTACCAAGCGCGAAGAACTAAAAGCCAAGCTGAAAGAGTGCTTCGATATGAAAGACCGCGTGGTATTTATGGATATCATGGTTGACCAGAGCGAGCACGTATATCCGATGCAGGTTGCGCAGCAATCCATGCGCGATATGATCCTGAGCAAAACGGAGCGCACCTGATATGAGACGCATTATTTCTGTATTAGTTGAAAACGCTCCCGGTGCTTTGTCGCGCGTAGTGGGTTTGTTTTCCCAGCGCGGTTACAACATTGAAAGCCTCACTGTTGCACCGACTGAAGATGAAACCCTGTCGCGGTTGACGCTGACCACTTTGGGCGACGATCACAAAATCGAGCAAATCACCAAGCACCTCAATAAATTAATTGATGTGGTTAAGTTGGTGGACTTGACCGAAGGTTCGCACATCGAGCGTGAACTTATGCTGATCAAAGTCAAAGCATCCGGTGCGCAGCGCGCGGAAGTTAAACGTTGCGTGGATATTTTCCGTGGCCAGATCGTGGATGTAACCAGCACGCTTTACACCATCCAAATCACCGGCGCGAGCGACAAGCTCGATGCGTTTTTACAAGCGGTCGGCGATGCAGCGATTATCGAAGTAGTCCGCACAGGTGTGTGTGGTATTTCGCGTGGTGAGAAAGTGCTGAGTTTGTAAGTCACATTTTGCGGCTCCAAAAAACCGGGCTTAATTGCCCGGTTTTTGTTTCTGCGTTCACGCAAAATATTTATGAAATAGCACGGTTTGAATTCGTGTTGTATTTTGTTGTTTTCGCTATCCTTTGGATGCGAGCGAAAATGAACTGCTCGGCAATGTAACTTATCTGTATTTTTTAGGTCTGCCAGAAAAGGAATATTTGGTGTGAATAAAGACATCCTGTGTAACGATGCTCTCCTGTCTCCGGTTGTGTGGCATTTTGTGTTGTTATTTATTTCAACTGGAAAAGCTCTCTTATTAAAACTCACTGCTCACTCAAATGAATCATTCGGGTGGGATATGGCAGTGTCGCTGCTTTTACTCATTAGCCCATTCCTCGCTTATTTTGCAGACTCGTTTTGGTTGGTCTGGTTTCAAAGCCTGATTTTTAGCTTGCCATTGTATTGGCTCGGATTTGAGTTTCGAGTTAGGTTCTTGGGTGTGAGTTATAACGACTCAGCTACTGCATTGATGTTTGGTTGTTTTATGTTTGCAGCAGGAATTTTTTTATCGGGTGTGTTGGTGTTTTTCCGCTATCTGTGGCACTTGCTTTAGTAATGATGTTGCGCTTACCGCAGTAGCGGTTGGAATAAGCCGTATTGCCAGTTTCGTGCTGCCAGCACAACGGTAATACCGTGCCGTTGATTCAATGGTAAATGGGTGTCTTGAGTTGTGAGTTCATTAAACTCGCGCGCTAACCGTTTCAGCTTGCGCTGAAATTCTTTATGCCCTTCTTTTGATAGCATGCCATTGAGCACGGCCAAGCTTTCGTTCTCATTGTTGAATTTGTGCCTGAAAAATTCTTCTGCGATTTTTTCCTGAAAAAATTGTTGGATTGGTCCGCCTTCTCGCCAGCCAAAATTGCTTGCCACGCGCAATTTGATTTTGTTATGCGGCAGCAATTCGATGACTTTCAAACGGTC
>DATIGS010000218.1:0-2864 GCA_035481425.1 Cellvibrio sp.
CACCAGTATATTTTTAAATTCTAAGCGAATCGGCAGTGTTTATTAATGTTAATCTACGCGCCGCTCGAAAAGCGGCCGGAGGGGGCTATTGGAGGGCGTTTTTTAACATGGAAATTAATTTCAAAAATACTGCGGAATACAATATGAATAAGTTCTCCTCATTATCTTTCTGGCTATTATTCAGCGCATCCGCCGCCTTGATCGGCTGCGGCGGTGGAGGCGGTGGCGGGTCCAACCCACCTCCGGCGGTATCCAGTGCGACAGCATCCAGTGTTACCGTAACATCCTCATCAAGTAGCGCTCCGGCAACAACACAGTTGACTATACAAGGCATGGCTGTTGCGGGAGCTTTAGCTGGCGGAGAAGTTGCCGTCACTATCGGTTCCAATACCTATAAGGCGACTATTGATAATGTAATGAAATACAACATTACACTCGCTATACCGAATCAGGATGCGGGTAAACCCTTTGTGGCAATTGCGACTGGTGCCACGAGTAATGCCTGGGTGCAAATGGCCGCGTCCTATCCGTCCATAAACAAATTGCGTGAGCTGGCTGGCACTGATGGTGTGCTGGATGCGACGGAATATCTCAATGTGAATATTTCTCCAGTGACGACTGCAGAATATGCATTGATTGTGGGTAGTAAATTGCCAACTGGAACAGACGCTGAGCGCCAATATGCATTGGTGGCAGTGAATGCGCGCGATAAGTTAGCGCGTGCGGGATGGTTGCATAAAATGCTTGGCGATATAAATGTTGATTTGCCATCGAAATACAAAACGACATTGGAGATGCTGCTTGATTACGAGTACAGCCGTGGTCAGCTCAATATTTTCCGCGCAACCGGTGAGCGGTTTGAATCGGAGTTGTCAGAGCTTCAACAAGATCAACAACAATCACGCCTTTCAAATCAACCCGTGACCGGGAAATTTTGGGTGAGTGGCGATGACTTTAATTATCTTGTGGATTTAAATGAAGATGGAACTGGACATCTGCTGACCTCCTCCCAAGCGGGTCATCTAGTATCGGCTACTGATTGGAAATATCGCGAGTCATCATTGAAGTGGGTAAGGAAAGGTGCGGATATAAAACTCACCTTCGAACCCGCTATCAATTATGGTCAGATCGTGCATGGCAGTTATTACACGCATTCGTGCCAGCAACATACAAATTCGTCTGATTGCTCAATCAAGTTAGAGAATATGTTGGTGACGCTTCTGGCAGATAACGAAGTGGGTAAGATTGCTAACATAACTTTAAATGCTGCGTTGGTAAAAAATGATGACAGTGTTATAGAGCAGATCATTGTTGAGCATTTGCATTTGGCGCTTGTTGATAGACAACATCTTTATAAATTAACCAAAGAAGAATTGGTTGGACATACATGGTATACCAACCAATACAGCTATGTTTTCAACTCGAATGGCACAGCTGACCAAACGGCCGAAGTGCCTGAAAGCTCCAGCACAGTCAACTGGAAAATTGAAGATGGTTATTTGACTTTGGATGGTGATACTGCACAGCTCTTGCCGCTTTATCCGGAAGGGCCGGGTTTTGTTGCACTGGAATTATTTGCCAAAGGCAGCAGCACACAATTCGACGATGCGTTGCAGCGTAAACTGTTTATTAAAGCCGCAGATGTAAGTATGACATCTTCCGATTGGATAGGGCGTTGGCATCGTGTTGAGGATAATTCATTTTATTCGGCGATTGATTATTACAGTAATCAGGGATATCGCGATGGATTTGAAACTCAAGCCTTAGGCTCCTGGAGCGTGGTAAGTAACTCGCACGTAAGAGGTTTTTCAAATGGCTCCTGGCGCATGGAGCATGAGCTGCTTGCTATCAACAATGGTCGGCACTATATGCAGTATTGTTACGGTGGTGAAATGGTTGATTTCAAACCCATAAACTGTCTAGTTGAAGCTTATGTGATTGATAAAACATTCTCTGGTAACACTTTCTGGGAGTCCTGGTCTCATCCGTTGTTCCAGGAGACTGGCACCTTGCAACAGTGGCGGTTCAATGGATATTCAGAAATCCAGCGCCCAAATCTGACATCGGTGCGCCACGAAAAAGTTGCATCCAATAAGTTGTTTAGCAGGGATTCCGGAAAAGTCCTGGAAATGTTGTCATCCAGTAAGGATTTGGTGGTTCTTTGCGAGTACGACTCTTTTACTACGTGCGAACAGGGAACTACCTATAATTTAAAACGCAGCTTGGAAATTAAAATCACTGCAATCGGTAATGGTACTGTTTATGTAATCGATAATAGTACGATCAATGGCGTCAAGAAAAGCACGAACAGCTATATGTTTCCGCGATTTGAAAATTATCTGTTAACCCTGGAGCCCTCGTCCGGATACACAGTTACTGCCAATAATATTGTGGGTAATTGCAATGGTTCATTGAGTGGCAGTTATTACAATATTCCCGCGCGTGACGCCGACTGCGAAATAAGTGTGACCTTCGCGCCTCTTCCTTAGTCAAGGGAAAGGTGGAGCTCTAAAAAAGCAACCCTTAGCAGGGTTGCTTTTTTTATTTAAACAACCTTACTGTCCTTATTCAAACTCTGCTTACGAAACTCCGTTGGCGACATTCCCACCAGACGATTAAAAAATCGGTGAAACGCTGATTTGCTGTTAAAGCCTGCGTGCAATAGAACATCCATTACCGTCATGTCCGCATGTTGTGCATCGCCGAGTAAACGTTTTGCTTCGTCGACGCGGTAGCTATTCATAAACTCAAAAAAGTTGGTGCCGTAGTGTTTGTTGATGACGGCGGAGACTTCTTTTACCGGCAGGTTGATGCGCTTGGAAAACTCGTCGATATTGAGGTTTTGTTTTAAAAATAATTTCTGT
>DATIGS010000219.1:0-17929 GCA_035481425.1 Cellvibrio sp.
TGGGCAGGAAAACCAAAATCACTCAGCTTTAAATGATGTTGTTCTGCAAACAAGACATTGCTGGGGCGCAAATTGCCGTGCACGATTCCGTAGGAGTGGGCGCAGGCGAGGGCATTGCAAAGTTGGTGCGCAATGGTCAGGCATTGGCCCATATTCAATGATTGGGTGAGGCGCTCTTGCAAACTGCCGCCGGGTAAATATTCCATCGCACAAATAAATACGCGCGGATTTTTTCCCGTGCCATAAATGCGTGCAATGTGCGGGTGTTGAATCTGGGTTAATTTTGCAGCGTATTGTGGCGCATTACCCAAGTGATCGAGGTTTTGCTTTTTGATGACTAAAAAACGCTGGCGATTGGGATCGTTAACCAAATAGGTTGCACCGAAAGGATTTTCTTTTAACACATCAAGTAGCGTGTAGTTGGGTGGAATATTATCGCGCGTGGATTCGTTACCCCAGCGATTGCCTTGCAGGTGTCGCCCTTGCGAAATCAATAATAATTGTTGTCGAATTTCATCGACGCTGGCCGGACGCTGGTTTGGATTGGGTTCAATGCAGCGGTTAATCAAAGGACGTATTGCATTGGCCATTTGATATTTGTCACCAGTCTGTTGACTATTAGCATGGGCAGCATAGGTTTGTTCATTTGCGAGCATGGGCACCACGCCAAATATTAATTCGTGCATAAGCACCCCGAGCGAATAAATATCGCTCAGGTGGTCTGTATACGCGCTGCCATTGCGTTGTTCTGGTGCCATATAAGCGCCGGTACCCATAATCCATTCTTGATTTGGGTCTGTAATTTGATTCGGATCCGTAATTTGATTGGTGGCAGTTTTTTCGTTGAAAATAAAATAACCAGCAATACCAAAATCCACCAGATAGGCGCGACCATCGTAATCCACCAACACATTGGCAGGTTTAATATCGCGATGCACAACGCCATTGCGATGTGCATAGGCGAGCGCAGCGCAAAGTTGGATCAAAATATCCAGCTTGCGTGTGATGCTGATATCTTTGCGTGGTAAAACTGTTTCGAGCGAAACGCTTTTAACATAGGGCATTACAAAGTAGGCGAGTTGTTGTTCGCTAATGCCTTTGTCGATTATTTGAATAATATTTGGATGGCTCAGGCGCGCCACTAACGTGGACTCTTGTTCGAACTGTTGTTGAATAATCGGGTCTTCTTTTAAGCTTGCATCTAACACTTTGATAGCGACAGGGCGGTCAAGCGATTTCTGTACCGCCAAATACACCTTGGCCATGCCACCTTCGCCAATCAGTGTTTTGATGTGATAGCCGGGAATTGGATGCACAATCTATCTCTCATTAATGATATGGCTGGAGTATAGATGTCTATCGCAGGTAGATAAAAGTTTCCTGCACTGGCATGAATGGATAATTGACGGCACACTATCGATCCCATCTTTCAAGCAAGGTCAATACAATGAATGATAATTTATACGCCCTGAGTCGGCACCTCGGTGAAAACTTATTGGCGCGCAACTGGCGCATTGCCACGGCGGAATCTTGTACCGGTGGTGGAGTCGCAGCGGCGATTACCGCAACCCCTGGCAGCGCTTCCTGGTTTGAATACGGTATTGTTAGTTATGCTAACTCCGCAAAAGAAAAACTACTCGGTGTGTCCAGTGAAACACTTGAGCGCGAAGGAGCTGTAAGTGAAGCCGTGGTGATTGAAATGGTGCGCGGCGCACTGGAATTGTCAGGTGCGGATATAGCTGTAGCGATCAGCGGGGTGGCCGGGCCAAGTGGTGGATCGCCCGAGAAACCCGTTGGAACTGTTTGGTTTGCGTGCGGAACGACAACCGGCGAAATTAAAACACAATTAAAAAAATTTGAGGGCGAAAGAGCCGAGGTGCAAAAGCAAGCTATAACATTTGCCTTAAGCACCGCCTTGGAAAAAGTTTTGGATAAATAAACTGCAGATTGCTTTCTGTGGTTTTTTAATTGTATACAGCGTTGTCCATAAATTATTTTAGCTTCACGATATTTGCCTCAGGCAAACTGCATTCAGTTTGCAATAGTCCTTTGGCGGGGTTAAAGGATGTGGTTAATACAGCGCTATTTTTCTGCGTTAGAAAGACGGAGTTGTGGGTGGCAGAATAATCCTGATAATAAATATCTGACTCCTGGCAAATACCACCTTTTATATAATAAATTCCATCGCTATCGGCTTTGAGTAATTTGCTGTATTCATCGAGGTGCGGGTTAGCTCGCTCAAGCTCATCATTTTTACTGCGCAATGCCCACAATCCTTTTTCGCTAACGTATTGAAAAAAAACATCGCCACCATATTCAATCGCTGAACCCACTGCGCCAAATGTGAGTTGTTTTTGTTGGGAGCCTTCAATGCGCCAAAGATTGCGCACATCGCCGTTATATTTGATTGCAAAGAGCCGATTGGTGCCTGGAAAATAAGCGATTGGTTCGATTTTATTCGTGTCGCTCATTAGTAAAGAGGATTCATTGGTAAGCAAATTCAGGTGATAGAGGTGGTTGTCGGCATTGAAGACAATGTGCTCGCCATTGTCGGACCAAATAATCGCATCCACTTTTTTCGGCACGGGCTGTTGAGTAAGTTGGCGCTCCTGCCCATTCTCTATTAGCCATAAATGAATTTGGTTGTTGCGTACCGATGCATACACCAGCTTTTCACCAGTGGGAGAAAAACTGGCAGCGTAATTGAAATCGGTATTTTCAGTCAGGCGATGTTTTGTACCATCTGCTGCTGTCAGTATGATATTCGCACTGCGCTTTTCTTCTGTATAAAAAATCCCGCCGCCATCAGCGCTGTAGCGCGGGCGCGAAAAGTTTTTGTCTTTGCTATCCGCCAGTGGGATGGAAGTTTGTTTTCCATCCAGATAAACGGTAAATAGTTTGCGTTCATCTTCAGCGTAAACCAGTACACCGCTGCCGTCGGGAATCCAGCTGATATCTGCAGCTGCAATATCGAGCTTGGTGCGGTTGATACGTTCTTGCTGTGCATCCAAAAAATCAATTTGGATTTTATTTTTATGCAGGCTGGCAATAGCAGTCATCTTTTGGGGCGATCGATCAAACACGGCGCTGGCAACCGGATTCGTTATATTTTCCAGTTCATCCAGCAAGGTTAATTGTTGATCCACTAGGGAGTATCGGTAGCGGCCATTACCGGAATTTGGACCTTGTTTGGCAACTATCTCCAATGTGTTTTCATCCCACCAGCTCACACTGAAAATGTGCCCTTGCCATTGACTGAGTTGTTGTTTCTCCAGCAATTGTTCCTGCGCGAGGTCGAGCGCAAATATATGAAAGGAATATAAAAAATTAGCTGGTTGATAAAACCGGGTGCCTAGGGGTAATCCGTCGCGCTGTTTTGCCTCGATTGCCACCAAGTTTTTACCTGCGGGCGACCAGGCTAATTTAAACCAGGTTCCATTGCTGCTGGCGATGCGCCAATCTTTACCAGCGGCGTTGCGAATCACAATTTCACTTGCGGTTTCATTAGCAATTGTTCGGGCTGGAATTATCGTCTCGCGGATATAGGCAAGATGTTGATTGTCGGGATGCGGCGTCGCGCTGCGTTCATGCCCGGTTTCATTGGTATAACCCTGCGTGCTATGAAACACAGTTTGGTGATGATGTGGGAGTTGGACCTTGTGCCTGTTGATTCCTTTATAGAGGGCCATAGCCGCTACCAGTGCAATAGCGAGCGCAAGTATCAGGTGCCACTTTTGCATCGGCTTGGCATTGCTTGGTGGTGCTTCAATCAGGCCAGGTTCATTGGCAACTTCAGGAATAGGTGGTGCGAGAAACTGCGGCTCCACCATTAATTGATAGCCACGTTTTGAATAGTGGGCGATTAGATCGTTTTCCCCGATCAATTCGTTTAAGGCGCTACGTAGCGCGTTAATACTCTTTTGCACGGAACCATGGGTAACCACACGGCCTGCCCACAACTGCTCAATCATCTCTTCATTGCTAATAACGCGATGTTGGTTGCACGCGAGGTAGTGCAACACGGCCATCGCCTTGGGTTGCAGCTTGAGGCTGTGGTCGCGTGCCCAAAGCGTGTTATGAGAAGGGGATACCTTAATCTCCCCCAGCATAAAGCTGGCGTGGTGATGGGCGTTCATTGCAGCTCGGAACCTGTTGCGCTGGGCATAGTTAAGCCTTTTTCGGTAAGTTTTTCTTATTGGTTATGTGCGTCGCGACGGCTTGGATAAGGTGGTGGCGACGGATGTAATTTTGCAAGAAATGCGCAGTTGAATACAAGTAAAGCCTGTGTTTGTTAAAATTCTATCTTCTTGATTTTTAAAGAGAAAAATTTGGTAAGCAAAAGGTAAGCGCGAGGTTTTTGGTTGGTCAGTGTTTCCTTGGGTGTTTGCAATATAGTTCACTCACACACATCTTCCGATGTATCGATGAGTGTTCTCTTTCATCAATCTAAAAGGTAAGACCAATGAAACTATCATTTGTAAAAGCATCATTTATAGAACCATCGTCTGCAAAACAATCTGCGGTAAAAGCTTCGCTCCTGGTTTCGTCGCTCCTGTGTTCCCTGATAGTAACGGCAGCTGATAAACCAGCGCCTTTGGATAGCAAGGCCCCATTGGTGTATATCAACCAAAACATTGGCTTTAACGTAAAGGGCTACAACTACAAACAGTCAGAATACCCCTGCGATCTGGATAAAGTGTTGGTGAGTAATCTGATCGATCAGGCTCATGAAGAGGGTATCCGACTTGAAGCTGTAGGTACGCCTGACAAAATTCGCAATGGAGTGGTTCCAGTGGTCGCAATTGATATCGAGCAATTGGTGCTGGGGAACGAAAAACATCAATTCGGTACCAAACAAAACAATCCGTTGCCCAAGGTGCAAGTAACTGTCGCTCTCATAAAAGGGAAAGAGGATATGGTTACGGCCAAACATACCTGCGCCATTATGACCCTGAATGAATTCACTCCTTCATCAAATGTACTGGATATGGGCTCGAGCACCACGGTGTGTTCCGCTACACGCAAATGCCTGAGAGACCTAAGTAAAGATGTTGTTGAATGGGTCGCCCCCCAAATCTAAAGGAAGTAAGTAGCTGGGTCCCGTAATTAAAAAAGCCGCCGAAACTCGGGTTTCGGCGGCTTTTTTGTTTTTGGCGAAAGCTTAATGATATGGCTTATTATCGCGTTTTTGGCAGCGGGCATGGTGTGTATACACTCCGAATACTGTATAAAATTCTAGCGCTGTTTGCATATACAGGTTTTTGCTGTATGCTATCGCTCAATGGTGTGATTCTTGATCCGCCTTAATAACTCAACCGGGGTGCCAATAAGAGCAACTCACAGGTTTGATGGCTTTGATAACAACGTGTTTCACTATTTTTTATGTTGAGGTGTCAGATGGATGCGAATAAAGAGAAGGCGCTGCAGGCTGCATTGAGCCAAATCGAACGTCAATTTGGTAAAGGTACTGTGATGCGTATGGGCGACAAAGAACAAGTCGCCATTCCTGCAATTTCTACCGGTTCCCTTGGCCTTGATGTGGCATTGGGGATTGGCGGTTTGCCTAAGGGCCGGATTATCGAAATTTATGGTCCTGAATCTTCTGGTAAAACAACACTGACATTGCAAGTCATCGCTGAAGCCCAGCGGGCAGGTGGTACTTGCGCATTTATCGACGCCGAACATGCGCTCGATCCTATCTATGCCACCAAATTGGGTGTGAATGTTGAAGATCTGATCGTGTCCCAACCTGACACTGGGGAGCAGGCGCTGGAAGTGACCGATATGTTGGTTCGCTCCGGTGCGGTTGATGTATTGGTGGTTGACTCGGTTGCTGCGCTTACCCCGCGCGCTGAAATCGAGGGTGAGATGGGTGATCACCACGTGGGCTTGCAAGCGCGTTTGATGTCACAAGCGCTACGCAAAATCACCGGTAATATCAAAAATGCTAACTGTCTGGTGATTTTCATCAACCAGATCCGTATGAAAATCGGCGTTATGTTTGGTAACCCTGAAACCACAACTGGCGGTAACGCACTCAAGTTTTACGCTTCTGTTCGTTTGGATATTCGCCGTATTGGTGCGGTGAAAGAGGGCGAGGAGGTCATAGGTTCGGAAACTCGTGTGAAGGTGGTGAAAAATAAGGTTGCACCACCATTCAAACAGGCGGAATTCCAGATCTTGTATGGTTCGGGGATTAACCGTATGGGTGAAATTGTCGATTATGGTGTGAAATTAGGCTTAATCGATAAAGCGGGTGCTTGGTATAGCTATCAAGGTAATAAAATCGGTCAAGGCAAAAACAATGTGATGAAATTTTTACAAGAAAACCCGCTTATCTCCAAAGAACTCGAACAAAAAGTTCGGACCGAACTTCTGGCAACTCCAGCATTGTCACTGAGCCCTGGCGGTGAAGAAGTGGCCGATGATGTGGAAATGTAAAAACCGGGTATTGGCAGATAAAGTCCCTGTTTTTGCATTTGCAGCAGGGATTTTTATATTTGGACGCCACTCTTGCATCCCCTGACTCTGCTCACTATGCTGTTGCCAATAACGCTAATGCACAGGTTAAATTCTGTGCTATGTCAATAGGATATGTGTGCTTTAAGCCACTATCCAACAGTTGGTAAACGAAGGTGAGGTTAGTTATGAAACAGATAGGCCTAGTGTTGGTGGCGATAAGTGCATTGCTAATCGCCGGTTGTAGTTCGCAGCCTAATGTGGAGACGGATCACCAGGCAGATTTTGATTTCTCATCGCTAAAAACGTTTGAGGTTGCGGGGACAAAGCAAAATACCCAGGAAAGCATTTTGGTTTCCCCATTTACCTTAAGTCATATCCAAGCTGCACTTAATGGCGAATTGGCTAAACGGTACCAGAGTGTTGCGACGGGTGCGAAACCTGATTTCATTGTGAGTTATCACGTGGTGATCGAAGAAAAGATCGATCCTAATAGCTACGATGCTCTTTATGGTTACGGCTATGGCTATGGCTATGGTTATTATGGTCGCGGCTATTACCGCCCATGGCCCTATTACGGTTATGGTCCAGGTCCGCGAGTGTACAACCAAGGCAGTTTGATTATTGATATAAGTGATGCCAAAACGGGCAAGCCGCTTTGGCGCGGCGTGTCGGAAAAGCGTTTGGGGCGTAGCATGGCTCCTCAGAAACAGCGCGAAGTTTTAAGTGCGGCAGTGACAGAGGTGTTGGCTCACTTCCCGCCTGTCAATTAAATTTTGAAAATTATCCAAATGGCCGCTGTTGCGGCCATTTTTGTTGGAGCGGTATTTAATCGTGCAACAAGTTTCGCCGACATTAAATGACATTCGCTTTAATGCCATGAATTTACTGGCATTGCGTGAACATTCCGTCAAAGAGCTTAAAGATAAGCTCGCACGCAAGTATGGGGATATGGGGTTGATTGAAGAAGCTGTTGCGGGGTTGACCGCGCAGAATCTGCAGTCCGATGAGCGATTTACCCAGGCATTTGTTGCTATGCGTCAACGGCAAGGGAAGGGGCCAGTAATTATCAGAATCGAGTTGCGTGAAAAAGGAGTGGCGAGCGAATTAATTGGCAATTTTGTTGATGATTCCGATCCTTTGTGGTTTGAACTGGTTCAAGATGTTTGGTTAAAGAAGTTTCGTGGTGCGTCCCCCGCCAATTCCCGCGAGCGAGCGAAACAAATGCGTTTTTTGCAGTTACGCGGATTTTCCGGGCGTCATATTCAAGCGGCGTTTATTACGCCAACTGATGAAAATGAGTAAATATTCTGTCTATCTTGCTGTTAAATTCCCTATTTTCGTTGGCTGTGTCGGTTTATGACTGGCGATCACTGCTGATCTCCACTGAGCTTTTCATTGAGCCGAAAAGCCCTTTCTGTTACTCTGGCGCCCCGTCCTGAACGATAAATCCCCCTGCCTCGCAACGAGTGCTGCTGTTGGTATTTATCTCCAATCCGCTCCGCATTTTTCACAGTTAATCAGGTTTTACATGACGCGCTATATATTCGTAACAGGTGGTGTTGTTTCCTCATTGGGCAAAGGCATCGCCTCGGCTTCCTTGGCGGCTATCCTTGAGGCCCGTGGTCTCAAAGTCACCATCATGAAGCTCGACCCTTATATCAACGTAGATCCGGGCACCATGAGTCCTTTCCAGCACGGTGAAGTATTTGTTACCGAAGATGGTGCTGAGACTGATCTGGATTTGGGTCACTATGAGCGTTTTATCCGTACCAAAATGACGCGTCGCAACAACTTCACTACTGGCCGTGTTTACGAGACAGTGCTGCGCAAAGAGCGTCGTGGTGATTATTTAGGCGGTACCGTTCAGGTTATTCCTCATATCACCGATGAGATCAAGCGTCGCATTCTAGAAGGCGGACGTGATGTTGATGTTGCTCTGGTTGAGATTGGTGGAACCGTGGGCGATATCGAATCTCAACCTTTCCTTGAGGCTGTGCGCCAACTAAAAGTCGAAATGGGCTCGCGTGCATTATTGATGCATTTGACCTTGGTGCCCTATATCGCTACTGCCGGTGAAACCAAAACCAAGCCAACCCAGCATTCGGTAAAAGAGCTGCGCTCAATTGGCTTGCAGCCGGATATTTTGTTGTGCCGCTCAGAAAAGATGGTAGACGAAGATTCCCGTCGCAAAATTTCCTTGTTTACTAATGTCGCCGAGCGAGCAGTTGTGCCGCTTCCCGATGCGGATACTATCTATTCAATCCCGCGCTTACTGCAAAGTTTTGGATTGGATCAAATTGTTGTTGAATTACTCGGTTTGCAGTGTCCTGAAGCAGATCTCAGTGAGTGGGACAAAGTTGTTGAAGGTAAATTAAATCCGGCTCAGTCCATCACCATTTCTATGGTGGGTAAATATATGGAACTGCTGGACGCTTATAAATCGCTGATTGAAGCCTTAACCCACGCCGGTATTCATACCCATACCAAAGTAAATATCAATTACATTGATGCAGAACGCGTGGAAAGCGAAGGCGTTGGCATTTTAAAAGATGCAGATGCGATTTTGGTTCCCGGTGGCTTTGGTGAGCGCGGCGTAGAAGGCAAGCTAATGGCTGTGCAATATGCGCGCGAGAACAAAGTGCCTTACCTTGGTATTTGTTTGGGTATGCAATCTGTTGTAATCGAATTTGCGCGTAACGTTCTGGGTTTGAAAGGTGCCAACTCCACTGAATTTGATCCGAATGCGCCACATCCGGTTATTGGTTTGATTACAGAATGGATCACTTCAGAAGGTGAAGTTGAAAAACGCGATGAATCATCAGATCTCGGCGGTACTATGCGCCTGGGGGCTCAAGAATGCCGTTTAGTGGCCGGTTCAAATGCACGCAAGGTTTATGGTGCTGATGTGATTGTTGAGCGTCATCGTCATCGCTACGAAGTTAACAACAATTATGTTGATCAATTACAAAAAGCTGGATTAAAAATTGGTGGTTGGTCTGCTGACGATACATTGGTTGAAATGGTGGAAATTCCAGATCATCCGTGGTTTGTAGCCTGCCAATTCCATCCGGAGTTTACCTCCACACCACGCGATGGGCATCCATTGTTTACTGCGTTTGTAAAAGCAGCATTGGAAAACAAAAAATAATTTTTGGGCGCTGTCTAGCGCCCTTTTTACATAATATTCACTGATGTTAAAACTGTTCTGAAGGGAATATACGTGTCTCAAGAAATAGTAAAAGTTGGCAATTTGAGTGTTGGAAATTCACTACCGTTTGTATTATTCGGCGGTATGAATGTGCTTGAATCGCGTGATATGGCTATGCAAGTAGCCGAAGCTTATGTTCAGGTAACTCAAAAGCTCGGCATTCCTTATGTTTTTAAAGCTTCGTTTGATAAAGCTAATCGATCATCAATCCATTCTTATCGTGGGCCCGGGATGGAAGACGGGTTGAAGATTTTTCAGGAAATCAAACAGACTTTTAATATCCCGGTAATCACCGACGTGCATGAAATCCACCAGTGCCAACCTGTGGCAGATGTGTGCGATGTCATTCAGCTTCCGGCATTTCTGGCTCGCCAAACTGACCTCGTTGTCGCTATGGCTAAAACCGGCGCTGTCATTAATATCAAAAAGCCACAGTTTTTAAGTCCTGGCCAGATGAAAAATATCGTCGAAAAATTTGGCGAATGTGGGAATGAACAAATTATCTTATGTGATCGTGGCACCAACTTTGGTTATGACAATTTGGTGGTCGATATGCTTGGTTTCCGCACCATGCGCGAAGTTAGCGGAAATGCCCCGGTTATTTTTGACGTAACCCATTCGCTGCAGTGTCGCGATCCAATGGGAGCAGCTTCCAGTGGTCGTCGCCATCAGGTTGCCGAACTTGCCCGCGCGGGTATGGCAGTAGGATTGGCTGGTTTATTTTTGGAAGCTCATCCGGAGCCGAATAAAGCCAAATGCGATGGCCCAAGCGCTTTGCCACTCGACAAGCTCGAACCCTTCCTGCATCAAATGAAAACTATCGATGATGTGGTGAAAAATTTTCCGCCGCTGGATATTCAATAATTATTGAGTATCGAGAAGGCGTTAGATATTAATTGATTTTTGTAGAAACACACTCTGGAGAAAAAACGAATGACTAAGATTGTTGACATCAAAGCTTTTGAAATCCTGGATAGCCGCGGCAATCCAACTGTATTAGCCGAAGTTATTCTGGAAGACGGTTCCGTGGGTTCTGCAGCGGCTCCTTCTGGCGCATCTACTGGTTCACGTGAAGCTCTGGAATTGCGCGATGGCGACAAGTCACGTTACTTGGGTAAAGGTGTGTTGAAAGCAGTGAACAACATCAACACCACTATCAAAAATCTGGTAGTAGGTTTTGATGCTCTTGATCAGCGCGCACTTGATAACGCTATGATCAAAGCTGACGGTACTGATTTCAAAACCGTATTGGGCGCTAACGCCATTCTGGCTGTTTCTTTGGCTAACGCTAAAGCCGCTGCTATTTCCAAAAAAGTTCCTCTGTATGCGCACATCGCTGATCTGAATGGCACTCCTGGAAAATACTCTATGCCAGTGCCAATGATGAACATCATCAATGGTGGTGAGCACGCGGACAACAACGTAGATATTCAAGAGTTTATGGTTCAGCCGGTCGGTGCAAAAACCTTTGCTGAGGCTTTGCGTGTTGGTGCAGAGATTTTCCACAGCCTGAAAAAAATCCTGCACGACAAAGGTCTGAACACTGCAGTAGGTGACGAGGGTGGTTTTGCACCAAACCTGCCATCTAACGAAGATGCATTGAAAGTTATCGCTGAGGCAGTTGCTAAAGCTGGCTACAAACTGGGCGAGAACGTAACCTTGGCTCTGGACTGTGCTTCTACCGAATTCTATAAAGACGGCAAATACGATCTGGCTGGCGAAGGCCGCGTATTCACCACCAACGAATTCTCTGATTACCTGGCTGATTTGGCTGCTAAATATCCAATTATCTCTATCGAAGACGGTAAAGACGAAAGCGATTGGGCTGGTTGGGCCGACTTGACTCAAAAAATTGGTCACAAGATCCAGCTGGTGGGTGATGACCTGTTCGTAACCAACACCAAGATTTTGAAAGAAGGTATCGAGAAGAAAATCGCTAACTCTATCCTGATCAAATTCAACCAAATCGGTTCTCTGTCCGAAACTCTTGACGCTATCAAAATGGCACAAGACGCCGGTTACACTGCGGTAATTTCTCACCGTTCAGGTGAAACTGAAGACACTACTATTGCTGACCTGGCAGTTGCTACTGCTGCTGGCCAGATCAAAACTGGTTCTCTGTGTCGTTCAGACCGTGTATCCAAGTACAACCGTCTGCTGCGCATTGAAGCCGAGTTGGGCGCTGCTGCTCCTTACAAAGGTCGTGCAGAGTTCAAATCGTAATTCGCTGACAAACAAAGGCCGATGATTCGGCCTTTGTTTTTAATGATAAATAAATGCAATTAATGTTTTAAAAGATCATTGAATGTTATGAAATGGTTGCTGGGTTTATTGGTAATATTGCTTGTCGGGCTGCAATATCGTTTGTGGGTCGGCGACGGTAGTTTGGCACAGGCTCATCGCCTGGAAGCCGATATCAAGTTGCAGCAGGCAGAAAATGATCGTATGCGTGAACGTAATCGCATATTGGACGTTGAAGTTGAAGAGTTAAAAACGGGCCTCGATACAATCGAAGAGCGTGCGCGTAACGATATAGGTCTTATTAAAAAAGACGAAACTTTTTTTATGATTTTGGATGAAGAACAGTAGTTTATTTTCTACACCTTAATTTTATTAATAATCCAAATTCGAATCCCTTCATGGCTCAAATAAATTCCCGTCAAACTCCTGCGTATTGGATTGTCGTTCCTGCTGCGGGTGTTGGCGCTCGAATGGGCGCCAATTTTCCAAAACAATATTTACCTCTTGCAGGGAAAACTGTAATCGAGCATACGTTGCAGCGATTGTTAGCACTTCCTGATGTTGCAGGTATTTACCTTGTGTTAAGTGAAAGCGATAGTTACTGGAATCAATTGCCACTTGCACAGCACTCAGTTATCCACCGCGTCAATGGTGGCGATGAACGTTGCGATTCCGTATTAAATGCGCTTGAACAGTTGCAAGATAGAGCGTTACCAAACGATTGGGTGTTGGTTCATGATGCTGCTCGCCCGTGTGTTCATCCACAAAGTATTTTGCATTTAATAGAGCAAGTAAAAGATCACGCCGTGGGTGGCATATTGGGCGTACCCGTTAGTGATACATTAAAACAGGTTGATAATCTAATTATAGGTTCAACTGTTGATCGCCGGTTTTTATGGCAGGCGCAGACCCCGCAAATGTTTCGTGTGGGGCTATTACGCGCTTGTTTACAGAGAGGATTGGCAGAGGGAAAGTTAATTACCGACGAATCTTCGTCGCTTGAATTATATGGTTACCAGCCTTTGATGGTGCAGGGGCGTAGCGACAATATCAAAGTGACTCGCCCTGAAGATTTGGCAATTGCTGCTATGATTTTGCAACAGCAAGCTTAAAGTCCTTATTCATTATTTAAAATTTGGAATTGAAATATGTCTATGCGTATTGGTCATGGTTACGATGTCCATGCATTTGGTCCTGGCGATAAAATTGTCATTGGCGGTGTTGTAATTCCGCATCATCACGGATTGATCGCGCACTCTGATGGTGATGTGTTGTTGCATGCATTATGCGATGCATTACTTGGTGCAGCGGCATTAGGTGATATAGGTAAACATTTTCCCGATACCGATATGCAATATCGCAATGCAGATAGTCGATCATTATTGCGTATGGTTTATGCAAAAGTGAATCAAGCAGGTTGGAGGATTGCCAACGCCGATATGACCATAGTTGCCCAAGCGCCGCGCATGGCAACCTATATTCCTCATATGAGCGAGACAATTGCAGCAGATTTGCAATGCGAATTAAATCAAATCAACGTTAAGGCAACCACCACTGAACGGCTGGGGTTTGTGGGGCGCGAAGAGGGTATTGCTTGTTATGCAGTTGTATTACTGGCTGCGTGTTGATCAGCTCTAGATGAGTGAAATTAGCAGTTTTTAAATTATTTTTTTTGTGAGCAATGTTTTGACTGAATTTTTATTGGATTTTCCTCGCGCTTATGGCCCGTTAACGGCCACAGCAATTTTTCGCGCGCAACCTGAGGATTTTCAGGTCGACGAGGAATTGGGTTATTTGCCTTCCGGCGTGGGGGAACATGTCTTTTTACATGTTTGCAAGCGTGGTGAAAATACCGCTTGGGTTGCAGAGAAAATTGCCGAACTGGCGAAAGTTAATGTGATGGATATTGGTTATTGTGGGCGTAAAGACCGCCATGCAGTGACCGCTCAATGGTTCAGCGTTTATTTACCTAAAACGCCTGAGCCGGATTGGTCTTTACTGAATACAGAATCTATCCAATTGTTGTCCGTGTCCAGGAATCAACACAAGTTGCGCCGAGGTGAGCACCAGCAAAACAACTTTGTAATACGTTTGCGTGATGTGCAAACAGTCGATCGCAATTTGCTTCAACAAAAAATCGATATGGTTTTAGCGCAAGGTGTTCCCAACTATTTTGGTGAGCAGCGTTTCGGACGGGGCGGAAATAATTTGCGAGAAGCGCAGGCTATTCTCGTTGATGGCAAGCGCTATCGCGACAAACAAAAACGCGGCTTAATGTTGTCTGCTGCTCGCTCTTATCTATTCAATAAAGTCCTTGCTGCGCGTGTTCTTGCTAGTAATTGGGCGAGCAAGCTGGATGGTGAAGTTAATGAATTGTCTTCTGGTCCGCTGTGGGGTAGGGGGAGGCCGCTAGTATCGGGCGATTTGCTTGAGCTGGAGCAAAGTGCTTTGGCGGATTGGGCTGCTTGGTGTAATGGGCTCGAGCATGCAGGCTTATCGCAGGAACGTCGTGCTTTACAGTTAATCCCCTACAATCCGCGCTGGAATTGGGATGGTGACGATGTGGTGATGTATTTTTCGCTTGATGCGGGTGAATTTGCCACAGCAGTTTTGCAAGAGCTTTTCCTGCTTCAAAATCAGGCTGGTGAAGCATCTGACCCGGCCTAGCCGGAAATCCTCCCGCACATGTTATAGTTGCCGCTTTGGTTTTTCGGCGCCATTGGTTTTACTAGTCTTCATCATTTGTGTTGCTAGCGTTTAAATAGGAGAGAATCTGGAGATGACTAACTTATTGATGCAAGGTGTAGGCATGACCTCGCTACGCACTCGTGAGCGTCTGATTCAGCGTTTACGTGATCAGGGTGTAAGTAATATGCGGGTGTTGGATGTATTGCTTAATACCCCTCGTCACATTTTTCTCGATGAGGCTCTTGCCCATCGCGCTTATGAGGACACGGCGCTTCCTATTGGTCATGGTCAGACTATTTCCCAGCCTTATATAGTGGCGCGCATGACAGAAATCTTGTTAGGCGCGTCAGGAAGCAAACTCAACAAAGTTTTGGAGGTCGGGACGGGTTCTGGTTACCAGACTAGCGTGTTGGCTCAATTGGTGCCGAACGTATATAGCGTTGAACGTATCAAGCCTTTGCAAGATAAGGCACGCGAACGTTTGCGTCAGCTGGGGCTGCGCAATGTGCAATTGCGCCATGCGGACGGTGGTTTTGGGTGGCCCGAAGCTGGTCCCTACGAGGCTATTCTTAGCACGGCAGCACCACAAGCCGTTCCTGATGAACTACTAAAACAACTCGCACCTGGCGGTGTTTTGGTTATTCCGATAGGTGGCAGAGAGCAGCAATTACATTTGATTCTGCGTGATGGAGAAACCGAAAACTTCATTACCCAAATCCTCGAACCCGTTAAATTTGTTCCTTTTCTTTCAGGTACTTCGCGCTAAAACTTAATCTTAAGTCTAAACTCTGCAACTATTGGTGTGTTTTGGTATCGAAGCTGCACCAATTAGGAGTTGAGAATGCGCGTATTTACTAAAATGAGCGGCGTTTTTGGTTCTTCAATCCTCTTTTTGTGCAGGTTTTTATAAAAATATTAGATAATTTTAAAATAAATTTTGATTATTAAGTTCTAAATCGTATAAGAACGATGAAAAAACAACCATAGGTCTTGAGTGATTTCATGCCGGAAGCGACATCCAATTACCAGGTCAATCTTGTAAAAATGTTCATAATTTTGAACATGATTTTGTTGTTCGCTGCCTGCTCAACCCAATCTTTTGCTCCTACTCCCGATAAATCAAGAATCGTCACAAACCGCCCCAAAACCCACATTGTCATTCCCGGCGATACCTTGTTTTCAATTGCATGGCGATACGGGCTGAAATATGAAGTACTAGCAAAACATAATGGAATCTCTCCACCTTATATAATCCGTCCTGCTCAAGTGATACGTTTGGATGTGGCAAGTCCAGCCGCGTCGGGAGCTGGTATCCAAGGTACCAGACCGGCAGTCACCGGCAAGAAACCGGCTTATAGCAATACGCGAGAGCCAGCTACCACACAAAAAAAGCCGTCTGTTCGTCAAGAAAATAAAACGGCTACTAACGCTAACATAGCAAACAAAAAGCAGGTGTGGAGCGCACCACAATGGCGCTGGCCAGGAAAGGGGCCTCTACTTTCATCATTTCAGGGCACAAATGCACTGAACAAGGGTATTGATCTTGGTGGCAAATTGGGAGAGCCTGTGTTTGCAGCAGCTAACGGACAGGTCGTTTATTCTGGAAGTGGGCTGCGTGGATACGGCAAATTACTAATCGTCAAGCATAACGAAACCTTTCTCAGCGCCTATGCCCACAATGATCGGTTGCTAGTAAAAGAAGGTGATTTGGTTAAAGCTGGGCAAAGAATTGCCGATATGGGTTCAAGTGGTACCGATAGAGTAAAGCTTCACTTTGAAATTCGTCGTGATGGTACACCAGTAGATCCATTAAAGTTTCTACCGCGACGCTAAAGTGTCATATTCATAAGTTAGAACGGCAATTATGAATATATCTCCATGCATATGGCATCTATGTGTAGGGGTACAGCTTGAGCGAGCTGGATGACTTAAAAGCCAGCCGGTTAAATAAAATTGATATAAGGGGCTGAAAAATGACTTTACAAAATAGGGATACAACCACATTTGATCGCGATGAAGTATTTATTGCTCCAGATGTTGAGCTGGATGAAGCAGAGTTGATGCTGGCGGAAGAAGATGATGAACTTCCTAAGCTTTCAACATCCAACGCGAGTGAGCGAATTGTTGATGATAAATACAATAAAACGCTTGATGCTACTCAGATTTACCTCAATGAAATCGGATTTTCCCCTCTACTAAGTGCAGAAGAAGAAGTATTTTTTGCTCGCAAGGCATTAAAAGGTGATGAGGCAGCGCGTAAGCGCATGATCGAGAGCAACCTTCGCCTTGTCGTAAAAATTTCCCGTCGTTATGTTAATCGTGGCTTGGCGCTTCTCGATTTGATCGAAGAAGGGAATTTGGGCTTGATTCGCGCGGTTGAAAAATTTGACCCTGAGCGCGGGTTCCGTTTTTCAACATATGCGACCTGGTGGATCCGTCAAACGATTGAGCGTGCGATCATGAATCAAACTCGCACGATTCGTTTGCCGATTCATGTTGTGAAAGAGTTGAATATTTACTTGCGTGCGGCGCGTGAGCTGTCACAAAAATTGGACCATGAACCGACAGCGGAAGAGATTGCCAATCTTCTGGAAAAGCCTGTCGCCGATGTCGAGCATATGCTCAGTTTGAATGAACGTGTTACTTCCATCGATGCTCCAATTGGGAACTCTTCTGATCGCGCTATCGTTGATACTATTGCTGATACTCATGTCTCAGACCCCGCTGCTCTTCTACAGGATGCCGACTTAACGACAAGTCTTGATCATTGGTTAGATGAATTGACCGAGAAACAGAGAGAAGTGCTTGCCCGTCGTTTTGGCTTACGTGGTTACGAAGTTAGTACATTGGAAGAAGTGGGTCTTGAAATCGGTTTGACTCGCGAGCGTGTTCGTCAAATTCAGGTAGAAGCATTGAAACGCTTGCGTGACATTATGGAAAAACAGGGTTTAGATAGCGCCGCCTTGTTTAGTGCTTAATTGCAGTATCCTTTTCGATGTTAAAACCCCGGGCCAAAACCCGGGTTTTTTATTGAGTCAAAATCCCGCCTGCTTTTGCATTGCCCACAGGTGTGCTGCAACTAATGCGCGCCACGGCGAAAATCTTTCCAGCCAAACTTGAGTTGTTTTTTCGTCGATTTTTTCGTCGCACTGTAACAAACGTTGCAAGTTCCGTCTTACTGCAACGTCTCCATGGAGCGAACCATCCAGCCAGCCAAAACCTCGCAGCAATGCATAGTTCACTGTCCAGGGGCCTATACCGCGTACTTGGATTAATGCATTGTAAATATCCTGGGCGGCTAGAATGTTCCCTTGCCAGTAATCGTTTAGC
>DATIGS010000220.1:0-4214 GCA_035481425.1 Cellvibrio sp.
GTGCAAGTGTGCCCGACCGGCATTGATATTCGCGATGGTTTGCAAATGGATTGCATCGGTTGCGCTGCATGCATCGATGCCTGCGATGATGTGATGGATAAAATGGGCTATGCGCGCGGACTGGTCAGTTATACTTCAGAAGCCGCGCTCGCAGGCGAGCCGGAAAAAATATGGCGTCCGCGCTTATTTGGCTACGCGGCATTAATTGCGATTATGCTCGCCGCACTGTTGGTATCGCTCAATTCGCGCGAGCTGGTGGATATGAGCGTAGTGAAAGATCGCAGTGTGCTTTATCGCTACACCAGCGACGGCGACATTATGAATGTGTATCGCATGAAGGTGACCAATAAAACCCAGCAGCCGGCCGAATACCGTTTGCAATTGCACAATGCAGAAGGCCTGACGCTGTCACGCACCTATCAATTCACATTGGCGGCCGGTGAAATTTACGATTTTCCTGTCACCATCACCATGAAACCGCTGCACAGCAAAGAGGCCGGCATGATTCATTTTGATTTTGAATTGGTCAACATCAAGGCGGCGAATCTGACGGTGCAGGAAGCAGCCAACTTTATGTATCCGGCGCAATAATTTTTATGATGAAAATTTTTTAATCGATATGAAATTATATGAAAGGCTCGCCGATGAAATTGCTGAATTAATTCGCAGCGGTGTGCTCGCACCGAATGAAAAAGTGCCGTCGGTGCGCACTGCCAGCCGCACGCACAATGTCAGCCCGGCCACGGTGTTTGAAGCCTATTATTTATTGGAGAGCCGCGGCCTGATCCAGGCGCGGCCGCGCTCCGGTTATTTTGTTTGTACCCAGGCAAAAAACGCACTCGCCGAACCGGAGATGAGCCCGCGCAGCGCCGAGACAACGCCGGTCGATGTAAGCGAATTGGTATTTTCGGTATTGGGTTCGATTAAAGATCCGGACACAATTCCACTCGGCTCTGCATTTCCCAGCCCGGATCTGTTTCCACTGGCACGCCTCGCGCGCTCCATGAGCAAAAGCTTGCAGCAGATGCCGGCCAAAACCATTCTCACCGACATCACCAGTGGCAATCCACAACTGCGTCGGCAGATCGCTTTACGCTATCGCGTCAATGGTGTGATGCACGCTCCGGAAGAATTGGTGATCACCAATGGCGCGCTGGAAGCATTGAATTTATGCCTGCAAGTTGTTACCAAACCGGGCGATCTGGTGGCGATAGAAACGCCGACTTTTTATGCCGCGCTGCAAATTCTCGAACGATTGCAATTAAAAGCGGTAGAAATTCCGGTGCACCCGCGCGATGGAATCCATTTGCAAACACTCGAAGAAAGTTTGCAGCGTTTGCCAATAAAAGCCTGCTGGTTAATGAGCAGTTTCCACAATCCGCTCGGCGCCTCCATGAGCGATGAAAAAAAGCAACAGCTCTACGATTTATTACACCAGCATCAAGTGCCATTGATTGAAGACGATGTCTATTCCGAATTGTATTTTGGTGTGGCGCCACCCAAGCCGGTAAAACATTTTGATCGCGCCGGCCTGGTGATGCACTGCGGTTCTTTTTCCAAAAACCTCGCGCCGGGTTATCGCGTAGGTTGGGTTGCTGCCGGTCGCTACGCCGAGCAAATCCATCGCTTGAAACTCATGACCACTATTTCACCATCCATTCCTGCGCAAGCTGCGCTGGCCGATTATTTACAGCACGGCGGTTATGATCGCCATTTACGCAAACTGCGCGAAACACTCGAACACCAGCAACAATTTATGTTGCACGCAATTGCCCGCTACTTTCCCAAAGACACGCGCGTAACCCGCCCCAACGGCGGTTATTTTTTGTGGGTGGAATTACCGGAGCAAGTCGATAGTTTGCAATTATTTTCAATGGCACTGGCGCAAGGTATCAGCATCGCCCCCGGCCCGATCTTTTCCGCCACGCGCCGCTTCCGCCACTGCATCCGCCTGAATTATGGCTACACCTGGAACCAGGAAATGGATCAGGCAATGGCAACATTGGGGGGTTTGATTAACGGGTTTTAGGCCCGCTGTTGTTCGTCAATTGCCGCCAAAATGAGACATGCGTTTTTGTTTCCACGGCTATGGATGGAAAATCTGGTTTATTCGTCAATACTTAACTCAGTTTTCATTACCCACAACAGCCGTCCCATGAATGATAAGAACTTTAACTCCATACTGCTGCTGGCCATTGTGTTCACCCTGCTGGCGGTAGTCGCCCAAAAATACTTTCCCCAGAAGCAACTGACGGTGTGGCCCAATAACTATGTCTACTATTTTTATTCGTCCGGTGAGGCCATAGGCAAACCCAATGCCTATTGGCTGGATCAGGAAAAGGGGCTGTGGCGCTGTAACTACCCGGAAGATGATAAATCCCAATACTTTATTTGCAGTTTCAACGCGATCTTCTTTCCCGACCAAAAAGATCGCGGGCTCGACCTGCGCGGCTATACCCATCTGAAACTCAAGCTGAAATTTTGGGGAAGCGCCAAAAAACTGCGCATCTCGCTGCGCAATTATGATCCGGCTTACTCCAGCGTGGATGACAGCGGCAGCTCCAAATTCCAGTCGGTAGTGCTGCATACCAAGGATCTGGGAAGCGAAGTCAACATCAACCTGAGTGAATTTGTGGTAGCCGATTGGTGGTTGTCCCAATACGACATACCGCGCGCGCTTTCGGCGCCGGATATGAGCAATATAGCCACTATGGGGATGGACTATGTCGAAGCATTAGAGCCCGGCAATCAGGATATCCAGGTCGAGAGCATTGAATTTGTTGGTGGCTGGATTTCTGCCGAGAATTGGTATTTGCTAATCCTTGGTTGCTGGATGTCCGGCATTTTTATCTTCGCCGTCGCCCGCCTGATCCAATTACAAACGCAAACCAAACATGATGTGAAAGTCATCAATGAACTCAGCAAAAATAACGCTGAATTACAACAAGAGACTGACCGTTTCCGTCGCCTGTCTACCGTGGATCCACTCACCCAAGTCTATAATCGTTTTGGTATTGACCAAATTGTATCAGCACTGATGATCTGTAATATTGAGCGCGAGCAGAACAGGAACGCACCGAACTTCGCACTGATCGTCCTCGATATAGATTTTTTCAAACGCATCAATGATCGCCGCGGCCATGATGCCGGAGATCGGGTGCTACAGGAAATTTCCCAAATTGTGAATAAAGCGATTCGCCCGCAAGATTTTTTAGGGCGTTGGGGTGGCGAAGAATTTGTGGTGATCCTGCCAAATACCACCAAGGAATTTGCACTTGCCATGGCAGAAAAAATTCGCTTGACCATTTATGACACTGTATTTGAGCCACAGGATCCTCTGGCGGTTACAGCAAGCTTTGGTATCAGCGATACATTAGCCGATGAGGATTTTGCTACTACCTTCAAGCGTGCTGACTGCGCACTTTACGTCGCTAAATCAGAGGGCCGCAATTGTTGCGTCCTGGCAGCGGACGAGCTGGCAATTGAATCGGTGTAATCACACCACCGCCGAAAGCCAGCGGCGCAATCGGCTGCGCAAATATTGCCCCAATGGTTTGCCGCGCCAGGAACCCCAACACAAGTGCGCGCCTATGGTCTGCGTGGTTTTTTTTGCACTGAGTTTGGTGCGGGTAAATTCCGGATAAATAATGTGGCCAGGCATGATGGTAATTTGCTGGCGGTATTCAGGGTGCTCTTGCAGGAACAGGGTGAGGGCATGGGGGCCGCTGAGAAAGACAATATCGGTTTCACCGGCGTGATGTTTGGCAAAAATACTTTCGATAAACTTCAACCACATATCAAACCCGGGCACCGATGCCATAAACGCGTTGCCCAGTTTGGCGTTGCCACCAATGCTTTTACAATCCTCCTCCTCAATGGCGAGCACACACTTGTTCGCGAGGAATTTTTCATCCAGCGGTTTGTAAAACACATAATCGGTATCGAAATAAATCCCGCCGTAAACATACATATACAAGCAGCGCGCTATATCGACCCGAATCACACCCTTCGGAATGCTGAGGTAATCCTGCAGGAATTGCGGTGCGGCGTCTTTGACTAATTGCAGGTTGGATTCATCGGTCCAGGCGCGATACTCAAAATCGGGCATAAGCTCCCGCGCACGCCGCGCCAGCTGACGTTCTTCCCAGACGTAAGACTTGGAACATTGGTGGAGGATCTTGGGGATCATGGGAGATTCCATTTTTCCAACGAAG
>DATIGS010000221.1:0-7301 GCA_035481425.1 Cellvibrio sp.
ATTTTTTATTTGGCATATAAGTTGCGAAAACACTCTTGTTGAATTTTTCTAATCAGGAGTCTTTTTAATGAGTCATCGTCGTACCGTTTATTTGCCAACAAATTCTGCTCGCTTATCAACAAACACCTATCGTTTACCAACAGCCAAACGCAGTTTTTCCATCAAACCTATCGCGTTATTCATCGCCGGTGCATTTTTCTCATCATTTGCTGCTGCGCAAACAACAGCTACTGCCAACACCACCAGTGCGCAAAATACAGCGGCACCTACAACAGCTGCGCAGAATGCAACTGCTGCAAAGAAACCGCTGGTGTTGGGTGTAGTAACAGTGCGCAGCCGCAACCGCATTGAAAAATTACAAGATGTTCCGCTCTCCGTCTCCGTGGTCCAGGGCAAGGAACTGGAGCGTCTGAATGCTACAGACATCAACGCCATCACCCAGCGCCTCGCCAACATTTCCTGGAACCAGGGCAACCAGAGAACCAGCAGCCTTTCTATTCGCGGGATTGGTAAGCAAGGTCAGACCGAAGCGCAAGACCCTGCAGTCGGTTTGATTGTGGATGGAGTGAACTATGCCTATAACGCGCTTTCTTCCAGTTTTGATTTCACCGATATCGAAAGCATTGAAGTAACACGGGGGCCGCAAGGAACACTGCTCGGTAAAAACAGCAGCATAGGTGCAATCAATGTCACCACTCGTCGCCCGTCATTTGATCCGGATTTTGATTACGGCATTACCTTTGGTGAATGGGATACAGTGCAAGGCCGCTTCGCCGGCGGTGGCGGAGTGATTGATGATTTGCTGGCATGGCGCGGCACACTCAGTGTGACCAAAGGCCAGGGCGATATGAAAAACGCTTACAACAGCGATGAAAGTATCTCCAACAAAGAGCGTGTATCTGGCCGCGTACAATTTTTATTAACACCGACACAGGATTTTTCGGCGCGTCTCGCAATCGATGTGCAACCGCGTTCGGGCGAACGCACCAATGGCCGCACTATTTTTACCCCGACACCGGAAACCTATTCCGACGGGTCCAAAAATAATTTGAGTACCGATGCCAAAACCCGTTTAAATCGCCGCTGGTTTACCCAGAGCCCTGCTTATAATTATGAGGGCAGTTATCTCTATGGCGGCGGCGAAAATGAATACAACACCGATGGTCGTCGTCCACTCATTACCGGCAGCAACGGTGTTGCTTTGGACCTGGATTGGGACTTGGAAAGCCACTCGGTTAAATCGATTACTGCGTACAAGGATTATCACTTCAATGCAGTGAACGATGAAGGCACTCCTTTTGATATCCAACGCAACTCCGGTGGATTCTTTAACGACTACAAACAATTCAGCCAGGAGCTGCGTTTGAGTTCGCAACAAGGCGGCTTTGTGGATTACCAAACCGGTTTGTTTTATCTCGACGTGAACAACGTTGCTGAATACCAACGCGTGTGGGGCAATGATGCAGGTGCATGGTTTGCCAGTAATTCACAATACGCCACACTCGACCGCGATGGCGCTGGCCGCTATTTGTTGGTTAATTCGCTCTCCGGTCTGGACATGGCCTGGAATAGCCCGGCGGGCTATCAGGAAATTGACAACGAAAGTATCGCCGCCTTTGCGCAAGCCAACTGGAATTTCACCGAGCAATTTGTCTTGACCACCGGTTTGCGTTTCACGCGTGAAGAGCGTACCAACCTAACGGGCAGCTATATTATCGATAGTGGTTTTGGCGGGGAGTTAAATCCGGCCAACGTGAACGGTGTGGATCTGGGTGGATTTATTTCCAACAATGCCGGTGTATTGGGCACAGGTAATACTGCTGCGCAGTTGTCGCTCGCTGACTTTACGGCGAATAAATATTTCAACACCGTAATTACCGACACGCCCGGTGCTGCCTACAACAGTTTGAGCAGCGCTCAAAAATCCCAGGTAGCCGCCGCCAAAGCGTTGCGCCAATCACAAATTGGGGTGGTGTTTGATAATTTTGAAGTAGAGCCTTACGAAAAAACCTTGCCGTCATTCGTAATCAGCCCGACCTATAAATTTAACGAAAACCTCACCGGTTACGTCTCCTGGCAGCACGGCGAAAAAGCCGGTATCGCGCAGGCAACCAATGGCATTTCCAATATTGTAAAAGAAGAAAAGAATGATGCTTATGAGCTGGGTGTCAAATCAGTCTTCTTTGACAATACGCTGGTATTTAACCTTGCGCTGTTCCAAATGGATATTGAGGACTACCAACAAACCAGCCGCGTATTTGATGAATACTCCACCAACCTTGCGCGCCAGTCCGATCCAAATGCCAACGATATTTACACCAACGCCACTGCGAACATTCCAGAGGTGCGTTCGCGCGGGATTGAGATCGACAGTATTTATTACGGCATCCCTTACACCACATTGCGTTTTGCCGGTGCGATTACCGATTCGGTTTACGTTGAATTCCCCAACTCACCACAACCTGTTGAAAATGGTTACGCCGGTGCAGCGCCCTATCAGGACGTGAGCGGTGAAACCCTGCCCGGTGCATCAAAATATACTTTCAACATAGGTGCGGACTATCGCCTGCCAGTGTTTGACAGCAAAGAATTCCACATCAATGTGAATGCGCAGTACAACAGCAAATTCAATTCAGACAACTCGCTTTCAACCTATGGTTGGGTTGAAGGTAGAACACTGGTGGATTTTGCCATTGGTATTGGCAATGCAAACCAAACCTTTGACGTGAGCCTGATTGTGAAAAATTTGTTTGATGACGATACCCCGAGCACGCGCACCTGGAACAGCTATACACCTGCTGTACCACGCTGGGCGGGCATTACCTTTAGCGGTCGTTTCTAATTTTTCAATCTGTGAATTTAGTCATTCATGTTCACACCTTGCTTAACAATTCATGCGCATTTTCCCACAGGTTTATGCGCGATGAATTGCCAAGTCTTTCAGGAGATTCACATTGATCAGCCAACTTTTTAACAGCACGTCAATTGTTGGTCGCACAACAATTGCGGGATTATTGCTGCTGGCAGGCAGCGCCGCCGTGCAGGCTATTCCCAGTATCTATCCCACCGGCACTACAATTTATGATCCAACCAAAGCCTACAACAGCTATGTGTTATTTGCCGGCCAGGATAAAAAAACACACTTAATTGATTTGAACGGCAATGTGGTTCACGAATGGAATTACAACGCATTTCCACCGGTGCTGATCGACCCGGCGTTAAATGGCGGTAAACGCGGCCATGTATTGGTACAGCTCTCCGGTGACACAGGCGGACGCGCCAATGCCACAACCCAATCCATTGGTGAAGTGGATTGGAATGGAAATGTCGTCTGGCAATGGGGCGGCGCTGGCGCACAGGATGCTTACGCCGGAAATGGTACAGCCACCGATGCCAGTGGTTACGGCACCAGCATTCGCCAGCATCACGATTGGCGCCGCCTGCCCAATGGCAACACGGTTATTTTGGTGAACTATGTTATTCCGGTTAAAGGTTGGAAGGCAGAAACATTACTGGAAGACGCCATTTTTGAAGTAAATCCCGCGGGCGATGTCGTTTGGAAATGGGCGGCCTTTGAGCATCTCGATGAATTGGGTTTTAGCGAAGCCTCATTAAAAATTTTGCGCGAGTCGCTAACCCGCAACGATAAAAACCTGCCGTTTGATTATTTGCACTTTAATAATTTATCCGTGGTCGGGCCCAACAAATGGTATGACGCTGGCGACAAGCGTTTTCATCCGGATAATTTATTATTCGATGCACGGGAAGCCAACATCATCGCCATTATCGATAAAAAAACCGGAAAGATTGTCTGGCGCATTGGCCCGGATTATCCACCGTCGATTGGGCAATTCAAACTGCCGCGCCCGGTTGATCAAATTGCCGGGCAACATGATGCGCACATTATTCCCAAAGGGCTTCCTGGTGCGGGCAATTTATTGGTATTTGATAACCAGGGTGCAGCCGGTTATCCGCCGGTCAACATAGGTACACAGCCGCGCTCGCGCGTATTGGAAATTGATCCGGTGAAAAAGGAAATTGTATGGCAATACACAGGCGTGGACTCAGGCAAACCCGGTTACAGTTTTTACAGTTCTTACATCAGCAGCGCGCGCCGTTTACCCAATGGCAACACATTGATTGATGAAGGCATGAATGGCCGTTTGTTCCAGATCACCAGCAAAGGCGAAATTGTGTGGGAGTACATCAGCCCCTATTTCAGTACGCCGCGCGCCGAAGATCCGCAACAATTTTCAGCCAACACTGTGTATCGCGCACAACCGGTTCCCTATGATTGGGTGCCAGAAGGAACACCGCGCTCAGAAAAAGCCATCAAGTCAATCGATATCAAAACGTTTCGCGTAAATAACCTCACAGATAAAAACGGAGGTGCGCAATGAATCGAATCAATACTAGCCGCCGCCGTTTTGTTTCGCGCGCATCAAAACTGTCTGCCGCATCGCTCGCCGCCACCAGCCTGCTGGGCAGCAGCCTTACAAGTGCAAAGGCGCGCGCAAAGCCCAATATTATTTTTATCCTTGCCGATGATTTGGGTTATGCCGATTTGAGTGTGTATGGGCAGCGCCATTTTGAAACACCACAACTCGATAAGCTCGCCAAACAGGGCCTGCGTTTTACCCAGGCCTATGCCAATTCCGCCGTGTGTTCAGCAACCCGTTTTGGTTTGATTACCGGCCGCTATCAATATCGTTTGCGCGGTGGTTTGGAAGAACCACTCTCCGGTGCCAACAATAATATTGGTTTGCCCATTAGCCACCCTACTTTGCCATCGCTATTAAAAAAGCAGGGCTATGCAACAGCGCTGTTTGGTAAATGGCATTTGGGCTCGCTACCAACTTTTGGCCCTTTAAAAAGTGGTTACGATATTTTCTTTGGTAACTATGGCGGCGCCCTGGATTATTTCACTCACAAGACCGGTGTGGGTGCAGATGCAAAAGAAGGATTATTTGAAGGCGAAGTACCAGTAGAAAAAGTTGGCTACTACACGGATCTGATTGCTGATCGGGCAGTGGAATACATCGACAGGCAAAGTAAAGAAAAACCGTTTTTTCTATCGCTGCATTTCACTGCACCACATTGGCCATGGGAAGGTCCGGAGGATGAAGCCGTCGCACAGGAAATTAAAAGTTTATTCCACCACGAAGGAGGCAGCCTCGCCACTTACGCAAAAATGGTGCAGTCATTGGATACCGCCATTGGCCGTGTATTAAAAAGCCTGGATGCCAATGGCCTCGCCAAAAATACCATTGTAATTTTCACCAGCGACAACGGCGGCGAACGCTTCTCGGACACCTGGCCCTTCACCGGCCAAAAAACCGAATTGCTCGAAGGTGGCATACGCGTACCCGCGATTATCCGCTGGCCAGCAGCCATTAAAGGCGGGCAAGTATCCGAACAGGTAGCAATCACGATGGACTGGCTGCCCACATTATTAGCTGCGGCAGAAACCACACCTGACCCGGCGTACCCCAGCGATGGCGAAAACCTGTTGCCTATTTTATTCGGCAGCACGCAAACCAAACCGCGCACATTGTTCTGGCGCTACAAAGGCAATGCACAGCGCGCCGTTCGCGCAGGCGATTGGAAATATTTAAAAATTTCCGGCAACGAATTTTTATTTAATCTCGCCGAAGACGTACGCGAACGCGCGAACTACGCTGAAATTAATCCGGACGTATTTGCCCAACTAAAACAACAATGGGAAGACTGGGATAAAACCATGCTACCCATCCCCGAAGAGTCAGGCACACATGTGGTAGACGGAAAAGTGCAGGCCGATCGGCATGGGGTGGTTAGTACTAGAAAGTAAATTCAATATCATTTCCTATGCCGCAATGCGGCATAGGTTTTGAAACGAAAATCAGCAAACCTTTTTACAATAAACAATACCTGCAACTGCACCGATTAAAGCAGCCACTACATGCCCTGGCTTGGGATAGCCTGCGTATATAAAGTCCAATGCAAAAGCAGGTAGCAACGAAAAACATAAAACTACAAGCAACCATTTTGATAAATTAATGCCTTTCAGATACAAAACCAGACCAAATCCGGCTATGCCTAAAACTGCCTGAGATGCACCTGTCCCTAAATTCCATGGCGGCGTTACAAAAAGCGTACTGACAAGCGTTCCAATAGAGCCGGAAATAAACCAGAGCAAAAAGAATTTAAACCCATAAATGTATCGCTCCAAAAAAAATCCCAATAGCGCGAGCGATAAAACGTTATACAGCATATGAGTCTGGTGAGCGTGAATTAGCTGGGAGGAGAAAAGACGCCATAGTTCAAGATCATACAAATGTGAAAACGTAACTCCCCCGTATGGCTCAAGAAGAATAATTTTCACTCCGCCTAAAACACTTCCAGTCACAGCAAAAGCAACGTACATGGAATAAACAAGAGTTGTTATACAAATAACAATAGTGGCATATGGGATATTAGTAGTTTTCATGAACTATCGAACTCATCAATCCTTAAATAAATATTTATTGAATAATACCCAATCCAGGGTTTTATTGGTCATCGCCCCAACAGATACGCACGTGATTTACCTGTGTATAAAACCGTTAAGATGATAATAGGTAGCACCAATTCAACAAGAAAATAATTTGAAGCACCGACAATCAGAAAAGTTAGCAGCAATGAAACCAGAATCCATGCAGTGAGCAAATAGAGAGCCCATGATTTGCCTTTTAGCATATAGACGCCGCTTATAAACACGATGAATACGCCAAGCAGGGAATGATATATCTGGACAGCAAACGGAACAGGAAAGATGGCTTGCGATGACATAGCCTCAACCAGATTCTTTGCCCCCCTCATAAACCTCAGGATTCAAGAGAACAAACACTTTGGGAATGGCTAACAACACAGAAAGTATCATGCACAATACGGCAATAATTTTTACACTTAAAGGACACATATTGAAATCTCTACCAGCACAGTAAGCGACAAATGGAATTAATTCTATCTAGCGGAAAAAACCTAGCCATTTATGTATAAAGCTATTCCCGAATAAACTGTACAGTTTTGATTAATCCATTTTCGACTTCGTAAATTGAAACGTATTTTTTCTCATTACCCCCGTAAGACACTATTTCATGATTGATTACATATCTACCTTGAACAATTTGATGGACAACCTTAACGCTTACCTTTGCTTCTTTAAACATAGGCTCAAATATGCTTTTTAAATGACTTTTACCTTGAGATCCCAGCGGGATGTTAGGGTAGGTAAAAACCTGGATGTCCTCTGCATAGTTCTTTAAAAATGAATTTAGATC
>DATIGS010000222.1:0-9568 GCA_035481425.1 Cellvibrio sp.
CGTATCGTCGCTATCATCGACCGGTTCAACCGACGCCGATGCGACACTGGCCAATGCATCGTCCGGCTGATAGACGCTAAGTAAATCCAGTTGTTCTGCTGCCTGCGCCAAATACTGCCCATCGGAATGTCCGTCATCAAAGACGGCGATATCCGCTGTGGCAGAAAAAAGTAATCTCGGCTCAAGGGCCTCGATTAGTGGGCGACGGTGGCGCGGCGATGTTGGCATGTATTTCAAAAACTTCGTTTGGGTTTAAGGACTGGTGAATACCAAGGCATCCTTGGGATCTATGTGCTCCCGCCAAACCCTAGCGGTACTAACTTCCACATAAATCACTGACAATCCGCTATATCACAATTGCAGTACCGCAATTGGAAATACAACTCTGATCTTTGTAGAGGATGGCTGGAGGATGCCATCCCACATTCCACTGCGTTTTTATCAATTATTAGCAGGATGTTGCTTACAAACGATCACAAAAACTACTAAAAAAACCGTATGAATAATTATTCTGGCATGCTTTTCAGCATTTACCGCGGCTCATAAAAAAATAATCTATTTCTCCGTTAAATGACTCGTAAAGGTAATAATTAGCTAAGGCAAACTGCGGGTGTCCAATAAGTTCAACGTAACCCCATCAAAAGTCACCCGACATTTCAGTCCGCTGGGCAAGCGGTGGTCCGGGTTAGGGAAATGCAGGCGGATGCCAAACGTATTGCTGGGGCCATCGATCACTTGATCAACCAATACCACTTCTGCATTGTAACTTTGGTCTGCCCCGCCCAATTCGGGAGTCACACTGGCTGTCATCCCGGTTTTGACCTTACCGTACAAACTTGCCGGGGCGAATACTTCCACACGTAAAGGATCCAACTGCGCCAGTTTGAGCACCGGCTCAAAATCGATGTGTTCGCCCGGCTCTTTCAGGCGATCAACCACCACACCGTCAATCGGGCTAATCAGGGTGCGGCGCTGTAAATCTGCCAGCGCCCGCTTATGTTCGAGCTCTGCCTGGCGTTTCCGATCAAGCGCCTGTTGCAGTTGTTGCTGGGCTATGGCCTGCTCGGTTTTGAGCTTATCGAACTCGGAAAACGACGCGGCTTTTTTCTCGTACAGGTCTTTTACCCGCGCCAGGGCCCGATTGGCGAAATCCAGCGCGAGCTGTTGCGCTTGCACATCACTATTCAGTTCAGCCTGCACGCGACGCAGTTCCGCTGTGGCCGCTTCCAGGCCTGCATCCAGGCGCGCAACTACATCGCCTTTTTTCACCTCATCGTTTTTATCAACCAATACTTCGCTGATAACGCCCTCGACAGCGCTACTCATTTCCACAATGACGGAAGGTTCGATGCGGCAATTTAGCTGTGCAGGCTCCTGGGTTTGCGCAAAAGCGCCGCTCCCCATAAGCGCAACGATCAATGAACAACCAGATAATTTATGCATGATGCATCCGTTATTAAAATGTAAAGCGCTATAAAACTATCGATCGCTTATTACTATAGTTTAAAAAACCGGTTAGAAAACACGACCGCTTCTTGCTTGGATAAAGCCGCTTATAAAAGCGACTCAGGAAAAATGCCGGATAAAAAGTTGCTGCAAACTGCGGTACCACTGTGCAGCCAAGGGTTCTGACGGGTGCGTGAACTTCACGTAAGCACGCTCACCATAATGACCAGCCTGCCGGAAATCCTGCAGCGTCAGATCCAGTAAAAACACTTTTTCCTTCACCCGCGTACCTGTTGGCTGGCTGGCATCTACCGCCAAACGTCCACCCCCCTGCGCACCCAGCACCTGGCTCGGCAGTTCCTGGGTTGCCACCGGAATATCCTGCACCATCTGCGCATTCAAGGTACGCCAAGGATCGCTGGCAAATTTAACCTGCACCTGCGCGGTCTTCTGCCGAACCAAACCCACCTCATCTTGCAGTAAAGCTGTGCGGACACGCACTACATCCGGTTTTTCGATCAGCGCTACTTCATCGCCCTGCCGCAAAAAACTGCCCGGCAAATAATATTGCCGCGTAATGCGGAAAATACCGCTGGAAGGGCTGCGCACCAGCAGGTTCACCACCCGGGTTTGCAATAGCTGGATCTCCGCTTTTATCGCTGCAATATCCTGCTCAAATAATTGTGCTTGGGCGCGATCATCAACCCATGCCTGTTGGTAGCGCGCCTCATATTCGCTTAAACGCGCCTGCTGGATCGCCAGGTCTGCCTCCAGTGCCGGATTATGCAAGCGCAGCAAGGCCTGCCCCTGTTCTACTCTCTCACCATCCGCCACCAGCACTTGTTGCACCTCGCCACTGGTTTCGGCTTTTACGCGCGCTTCGTCAGGTAGCCAGAGCACAGCTTCGGCGGAAGTCGACATAGGCACGGGCACAGCAACCAATAATAAAATGACCAGTGCGGCACCAGCGCCAGTCACACCCAAGGCGCGCTGACGCGTCGCGGCAATCTGGTTATCGTGCAACAGGTAATGCAGGGCTTTCAGTGCGGGCCACAACAGTTGGAAAAATAATAGCCAGCAACCAAGCACCAGACCGAGCGTCGGAAAATAATTGGCTACCAGCAAAATGATAAAAAACAACATGAACAAACGGTACACAAACGCCGCAACGCTATAACCCGTCAGCAGCACGGCTTCGCGTGTATCGACTGCGGGCGAAAATACACTGCTCACTCCATAGGCATAGCGGCGCAACAAATAACTGAACTGCTGGTTGGCGCGCGTCGCAAGATTGGGTAGATCAAATGCGTCCGTCAGCAGGTGATAACCATCAAAACGCATGAGCGGATTGCCATTGAAAAATAACGTGGACACACCGCCAATAATGATGATGTTGTAAAGAAAATCACGCAGGAGACCTGCACCGGAATCCGGCGACAATTGCAGCCACAACAGCAGTGCCAACGCCGCTAAAAATATTTCCACCGCCATACCGGCGGCGCCCACCATCAACCGCTGGCGCTTGGATTGAAAGCCCGTCGCTGAACTTGCGTCCACATAAGGCAAAGGTGTCCCGAGCACAAACACTATGCCGCAATCATTTACCTGCCCGCCCCAGACTTTGGTAAACAATCCGTGCCCCAATTCATGTAGCACCTTAAAACAGGGATAGGTCAACCAGAGTAAAAATAAATTGGCTGGCGATAACACCCGATCCAATTGCCCCTGGGTCAATTGAGCCCAGTGATTGCCGGCTTGCAGCAGCGCATAACCCACTACCAACAACCACACAATTCCCATGCTGCGCGATGCCAGTACGCGCGCCAGTGGCATCAATTTATCAAGCAGGCGATCCGGGTTACCGAGCGGAATGTTCCAGGTGACCGGATTCATCAATAACCGCAACCAGCGCTGCTGCTTTTTCTGCTCGCGCCGCGCAAATAATTCCTGGGTGTTGGGTGGCATATCGCAAATTAATAAATCGGCAACATGCAAATATTGCAGGAGATGAATTAAATCATCGCGTGTGGGTATTTCATCTTCCGCCGAATAAAATTCAGCGCGAGCAGCCGCAGCCAACACCTCGCTCAACGAATTGCGTCCGTCCATCGCGCTAATCATCCGCCAGGCAGAGGGGGTCAAGCGATGAAAGCGGCCATTGCTTTTATCTTGCAGCACATACCAGCGTTCGCCGTTGTAATCGCGTCGCTGGATGTGGATGTGGCGCGGCAGCGAGGGGCGTAAGGATTCGAGTCGCTGCCAGGCTGGACTGCTATTGGAAGATTGGGGTGCAGTCATCGCGGATTACCACAACTTCAATCGCAGCCAATGCCACAGATCATGAAACCAAATCCAACCCAATGCACGGCGGCCGGCGATCAACTTACCTGTGCCGGTCATACCAGGGCGCAGCGTATCCAATTCGCGAGCAAGCTCAACATCCACCCGAAAATAATTGCGACCTTCACGCACCATACTAATCGGCGTGATACGGTTTACCCGCACTGCAAACATTTCACCCGGCAAGCTGGAAAATTTCACTTGTCCTTGCTGGCCAGTTTGTACCGCCGCTATATCGCGCTCATCGACATATAACTGCACCAAAAATCCCTGCGCCGCCGCGATTTCAAACAGCACATCACCCTGCTTTACCGGCGCACCTTGGGTTTGCGAAATATCATCCGATACAACTATGCCATCCAGCGGCGAATTTAATTGGGTGCGCTCCAATTGCTGATCCACCATCCGCAATTGGATATTGGCCTGGTCCATTTGTGCGCTGGCAATAGCGGCTGCAACGCGATCGGAATTGGCAAGCGCCGCATCATAGGACTGGCGATACTGTTGCACCTGGCTTGCGAGCTTCTGCCGCTCCAAACGCAAATCTTCATCTTTTAATTGCGCAAGCAATGCACCCTTTTGAACTGTATCGCCCGGGCGGGCGTTGATTTTCCCCAAATAACCATCCTGCGGCGATACCACTAAATATTTCTCAGTGGTTTGCAGAGTGGCATCTGCCGCTATGCGATATTCAATGGGAACAAATAGAGCGACCACAAAAACCAACAGCATTATAGAAATGATTTTTCTACGCCAGGATTCTGCCCCTAACCAACGCTCCAAACGCTGGCCCGTGCGCCGCTTTAATCCATCCCATACGCTGGCGCTGGCTTGTTGGCGCAGGCTGAGAATGGCACCGGCAAAATGCAATGCCTGTTGTAAAAAATCGCGCTCGTCCTGCGTGAGCACTGTGTTGCGGTCCAATTCCACCGTCAGTACACCGACAATCACCTCACCAGTGCGCACTAATAAACTATGCACTGATTGTAAATGTTGCAGCTGCTGTAATTGTTGATGCGCGCGGGTAATCAGGGTTGGCGCATTCGCTTCTGCCGATGGACTAAAAAATGGCGTGGCAGTGAAATCAATCGCTACCCCCTGCTCCACTGCTTCGCGCATGGCTTCACTAATCGCCTGCATCGCCTGGGTGCGCTGATCAAAATTGGCGGAAAATGAAATTGCTTCCAGATAAATAGTGTTTTCCTGATATAACCCCAGACTCACGCGAGTCGCCTGCAAAAAACCGGAGAGCAGATTCACCAAACTGATGGCCGTTTCTTGCACCGAATTTTCTTTTAATAAACTGGCGCTGAGCTGCAACAAAGTCGCCGCAGTAGAATTTTTTTCAGGCGCTTGCACCGCTGACGGAATTGTTGCTGCAGAAACATTGGCAGCTGGTTGATGCAATAAAAACTGCAACCAGTACTGGCCTAGCTTGAGTTGTTTCAACACGGAGGGTAATTCTTTTTTATCTGCCAACTGCACACGCAGTAACAACACCCCCCAGTGCTTCCCGTCAATCACCAATGGCTGCCCAAGAATGAAATGCCCATCACCATCCGGCACCAGCTGCAAACGCCCTTTTTCGATCACCTGTGAAAAGGCGTCATGCAGCGATGGATTATTAATCTCTGCTGAGGGCCATTTGGCAAGAATACGGGGCTGATCTCCGACAGGAGTTTGCATCAGCATCGCGGTGCTGACATTACCCAGCATCTGGCATTGAATGCTGAGCCAAAGTTTGAAAGATCCAGTTACAGACGGCATAAGTATCTACAAAAATGTGCTACTCAAAACGATCAGCGCTATAAAGTTAGAGGCTATTTGAATAACAAAAAACATTATGATTATTTTCCCAATGCAGAATAAACGAAGGGAGAATATTGCGCCAGCCGATTATCTATCCACTGCATCAGACTGTAATCGATTTCGCAGTTGCACTGCACGGCGCTGTTCAGCGGCGGCGAGGATTTCCAGTTTTCCACCTTCATTTACCGAACCCCAACGAGTAATTTCCGCCAGGCTGCGGTAACACCCAACACAAATATCATTGTCATCAAGGCAACAATTTCTAACACAAGGTGATTCTATTTCTGCCATGGCCTAGCCTCTTTGCGTCTCAACTCACCATTTTTATTACGCATCATTCTAAATAACCGTAAAAACTAATTATTTTCTTTTCATCTCTATATTTTACCTGTGCTTGTTTATTACTCACCTACACTCAAACCCACAAGGACTCAAACCCACAAGGACTCAAAACCACAAGGACTCAAAACTACGAGGAATCAAAACGACGGACTCAAACCACCGCAGAACACTTTGGTGCTTTAAGCCGGTGACAACCGGGAAGAAATGACTCTTATAGGATAGGGATTAAACGAGACATGCATAGCATTGTTAATAACGGGAATCCTCCGTATTTAGCATCCATTATTATCTCTACTTTATTGCTGCTCACCGGCAGTTGCGTATTGCTCAGTTGGCACGCCCCCAATTTATTTTCTGCGATTTACACTTACTCTACATTGATGGCGTATAACACTGCCATCGCATTTATCGCCTGCGGCTTGGGATTGATTGCTATCAACACGCGCAAGCATCTGCTTCTCGTCGTTAGCAGTATCATTTTATTTTTGATTGCAATACTTTCCTTGCTCGATGTTATTTTCACCAGCGTTAATCTCCATACCAATAATTGGTTTGAAATATTCCTCAGTGAACCTCCTGCCCATAACCAACCGATTTCACCCGCTACCAGTTCAGTATTGTTGTTGGCAGGCCTGACATTACTGTTTGCCCGATGCACTACCGGCAATCCCACTATTGTGGCAGCGCTACTGTGCATATTGATGATCTTCATTACCCTGGCGACGGTTATCGGCCAGGGATTTAGCATTTTCCCAACACTTCTCTGGCTGGGAAAAAAAATGGCTCCGCAAACGGCGATAGGCCTGTTAGCGTTTGCGGGAGCAGTTTTATATTTGCGTTATACAGATGCTATACACGCGTTTAACCGCTTAAATTTTTTTAGCCGCCTAAACACCGGTTTTATTTTTATGAGTTTATTGTTTATCGGGGTCGGATCGATTGGCGTTTTACAAATTAATAACGTAGCCACTATTTCACAAAAATTGTATGAGGGCCCTCTGCAAACCCATAATGCGGCACTGCACATCAAAAATCAGGTCGGCAAACTTAATCGTACCCTCAAGGATATTGCTGTTAATCCCAGTCTCTCCGAACAACGCCATGTTGTGGAATTGCTTGAGCAAACACAAACCTATCTCCAGCAAGAATTAGAGGTTATCCGGCGCGATCCGCTCAATCAGTCTTACGCTGAGCAAGTCCACACATTATTTATGCAATGGCGAACATTCATTCGGCAAAGTTACGCCGAACTACAAGCCGGGGATATTGAAAGCTATCGCAACACCACTCTTAATATAGGTCAGGTGCACGCCGCCAAACTTGAAGTCTTGTGCGACGACATACTCCAGCTCGCACAGGAGCAAATGATATCGTTCAATAAGGAAGCCGTTAGCACGACCACCAACGCCGGTAATTTGATGCTGATTGTCATTATCGGATTTTTGTTTGTCGGTATTTTGGTTGCAGGGCTTATCACCCGCAGCCTGAGCTGGCAATTGGAAAAACTGCGTCACGCCATGCTGGATATTGCCGGTGGTAACACGCAACTCGCCATTCCTTTTTGCGATCATCCCTATGAAATTGGGGATATGGCCAAAACCCTCAAAGTATTCGCCCGCAATATTGATGAACGGAAAAAATCCGCCCAGCTTTTAGTGCAACACCAGCAGGAATTGGAGAAAACCAATTTACGCCTCGCACAGACGAATAAAGAACTGGAGACCTTTGCCTATGTCGCCTCGCACGACCTGAAATCGCCACTGCGCGGTATTGCACAACTATCTACCTGGATTGACGAAGATTTAGAGGAAAAAGAATTTTCAGAAGTCGAAAAGCACACCCAGATGTTGCGCAATCGCATTCATCGGATGGAAAAATTATTGGATGATATGTTGGTTTTTTATCGCGCGGGCAAGGTCGATGGCAATATCACCCGTGTTGATCTGGCCCACATGGCCAAGGAGTTATTTGAAATCCAGAATACCAAATCCGGTCTGCAACTGGAGCTCGGCAGCGACCTTCCTACCTTCGACACATTGAGCACGCCTTTCGAACAAATCCTGCGTAATTTATTTTCCAATGCGATCAAACATCACGATCTGGAGCGCGGCATTGTTCGCATTGAGGCGCGGCAGCTCGATGATGAATTTTATGAAATCAGCGTGAGCGACAATGGGCCGGGGATTCCCGCCAAATTCCAGGAACGTGTATTCGGCATGTTCCAAACCCTGAAACCGCGCGATGAACTGGAAGGCAGCGGCATGGGGTTAGCGCTCATTAAAAAAATTGTGGAAACCTATGGTGGCAACATCAGCGTGTATTCGGAAGGACGCGGCTGCCGTTTTACCTTCACTTGGCCATGTACTATAAAAAGGAAACAGGATCATGATTGATAGACTTCATCCGCCCAGCACCCAGGAATTTAAAACTGTCAGTTTATTAATCATTGATGACGACGACATAGATGCCACCGCACTGCGGCGTGCGCTGCACAAATTGAAATTGCTCAATCCGCTCTATCGCGCGAAAGACGGCCTTGAGGCGCTTGAAATATTGCGTAATGGCGATGTACCCATGCCTTATATTATTTTGCTTGATATCAATATGCCGCGCATGAACGGTCTTGAATTTTTGGAGGCACTACGCGCCGATCCCGATTTGACCCACGCGATAGTGTTTGTATTAACCACCTCCAAATCCGACGAAGATATTATCGCCGCTTACCGTGAACATGTTGCGGGTTATTTACTCAAACAGAGAATGGACAGCGATTTTATGCAGGTCGTCAGTTTGCTCGATCACTATTGGCGCGTGATTGAATTACCTGCCAAAGAAAATTAAACACATGGATATAAAAGTGAATAAAAAATAAAACAGTTTAATTAATTACTTTTAAGCGGAGAGGCACCCTGCATGAAGCTGTTGCTTATTGATGACAATGAACTCGATCGGCAAGCGATTGTACGCACGTTTAAAAAAACCGAATGGGACATCACCATCGCCCAAGCCAGCTCCGCCAGCGAGGGTCTGGAACAGTTTGATAGCAGCGACTTCGATGCAGTGCTGCTCGACTATCGGCTGCCAGATATCGACGGCATGGAAGTGTTGCAACTGCTGAACAAACATCCCTCGCACCACGCCGCTATTATTATCCTTACCGGCGCCAGCGCCGACGACGATCTTGAACGTGAGTTTATTGAAGCTGGCGCGCAGGACGTATTATTCAAATCTGAAATTGCCCATAAACATCTCACCCGCGCGATTACCCATGCGCGTGCGCGCCATGTGTTGGAGCGGCAATTACAAGAGAGCCACCAGCGCTTGCGGGCCTTGGCCGAAAACGATTCGCTCACCGGCCTCGCCAATCGCTATTACTTTGATGAAAGCTTGCGTGCCGCCATCCTGCGCGCAAAACGCCACAACGAACAACTCGCGCTGTTTTTTCTCGATCTGGATAATTTTAAATTTATTAATGATGGTTTGGGCCATGTGATTGGCGACCAGGTTTTACAGGCCGTGGCGACCCGTTTGGTTCATGTAGTGCGCGCTGGCGATATTGTCTGCCGTCTCGGTGGCGACGAGTTTGCGATACTCGCACACAATTTCGATTCGCAAGAAGCCATCAGCCAGT
>DATIGS010000223.1:0-2627 GCA_035481425.1 Cellvibrio sp.
CGTTTTCCCGCCTCACTAAAACGCAACGGGCGGCTTTTGCGGATGAACAGTTCGCATTCCAGGCGCGACTCCAGTTCTTTGAGCTGATGCGATAACGCCGATTGGGTGAGGAACAAACGCTCAGCCGCTTCCACCAAGCTGCCCGTTTCACGCAGGGCAATCAGGGTTTTCAGGTGGCGAATTTCGATCATGGCGATGTACCTCTCGGTTGATACGGGCCTCACACCATAACATTAATATTTTTCACGTTAAACCTGAAAATAACCAGTTTGATTCATCTTTGGCCCTGCGGAACAATGCATCCACTCTCAACTGCAGCGAATAAGGGATCACATGACTCAACACATCACCACCCATAACCTCGGTTTTCCGCGCATTGGCGGTGACCGCGAATTGAAAAAAGCCCAGGAAGCCTATTGGCGTGGCGAGATTGATCAAGCCCAACTTGAACACATTGGCCGCGAGCTGCGTAAAGCCCATTGGCAACTGCAAGCGAATGCAGGTGTGGAGCTCATCCCTACAGGCGATTTTGCCTGGTATGACCAGGTGCTTACCCTTTCCGCGACGCTTGGCAACATACCGGCGCGCCATCGTAAAAATGCCGCTTCAGGTCACCGCCATACGCACGTTGACGAACCATCCTGCTGCGCGCATGGCCATCATGCCGTCACTGAATTTAGCGCGACGCCCTGTGTTGATATCGACCTTGATACCCTATTCCGTGTCGCCCGCGGACGCGCGCCGACTGGCCATGCCACCACCGCTTCTGATATGACCAAATGGTTCGATACCAACTACCACTACCTGGTACCGGAATTTCATCAGGGTCAAAAATTCCAATTGAGTTGGACGCAAATTGTTGATGAAACCGCCGAAGCCATTGCGCTGGGTTACAAGGTCAAACCCGTTATCCTTGGTCCGTTAAGTTATTTGTACCTGGGTAAGGAAAAAGGCGCAGCATTTGATCGTTTTGATTTGCTGGAAAATATCCTGCCCGCTTACCAACAATTACTTACCGCGTTATCGCAAGCTGGTGCGAGCTGGGTACAAATTGACGAGCCGATCCTGGTGTTGGATTTACCCGAAAAATGGCAGCGTGCATTTGAAACGGTTTATAACCGGTTGCAGCACAGCAAATTAAAAATCTTGCTCGCCACTTATTTTGGTGCACTCGATGAAAATCTATCGACGGCGATTAGCCTGCCGGTTGCAGGCTTGCATATTGATGCTGTGCGCGCACCTGAACAGGTGCTGCCGATTGTTGCTCGCCTGCACGCGCATAAGATTTTATCGGTGGGTGTGGTAGATGGCCGCAATATCTGGCGCAATGATTTGGAAAAATCGCTCACCCTGTTAAAACAAGTGCATGAGCGTTTGGGGGAGCGACTGTGGCTCGCACCGTCGTGCTCACTCTTGCATTCGCCAGTGAATTTGGAGCGCGAAGAAAAATTAGCGAAAGATATTAAAAGCTGGTTGGCATTTGCCAAGCAAAAAGTGCAGGAAGTGGTCACGCTGAAAACTTTACTGACCCGCCCGTTTGATGCAATCGCACAAGAGTTACTTGCAGCAAGTACAGCTGCGGCACAATCGCGTTTGAGTTCTACCAAAATTCACAATCCCGAAGTGAAAGCACGCTTGAAAGCCATTAAAGCGGAACATGCACAACGCGGTTCGGTCTTTGCAACGCGCATTGCCAAGCAACAAGCGCTCTTGCAATTGCCGGTATTCCCTACCACCACAATTGGTTCATTCCCGCAAACAGAACATATTCGCAAAACACGCAGCGAATTCAAACAAGGAAAAATCAATTCGGTGGAATACGAATATCGCATTCACCAGGAAATTGCCGATTGCATTGCGAAACAGGAACAACTTGAGCTGGATGTATTGGTACACGGCGAAGCCGAGCGCAATGACATGGTGGAATATTTTGGCGAGCAATTAAATGGCTATGCATTTACCCAATATGGCTGGGTGCAAAGTTATGGTTCGCGCTGTGTAAAACCGCCAATTATTTATGGCGATGTGTCACGCCCTGCACCTATCACCGTCAGCTGGGCGCGCTATGCGCAATCGCTCAGCAAAAAGCCGGTGAAAGGCATGATCACCGGCCCGATCACCATGTTGTTCTGGTCATTTGTGCGCGATGACCAGCCGCGGGAAACGACTGCGCTGCAAATCGCATTGGCGCTGCGCGATGAAGTCGTTGATTTGGAAGCAGCTGGCATTCAGGTGATTCAAATTGATGAGCCGGCAATTCGCGAGGGCTTGCCGCTACGCGAAAAAGATCGCAAGGAATATTTGGATTGGGCAGTGAAAGCCTTCCGCATTTCCGCGGGCGGCGTGCAAGACGAAACGCAAATCCACACCCACATGTGTTATTCGGAATTCAATGACATTATTAAAGCGATTGCCGATTTGGATGCGGATGTCATCACCATTGAAACCTCGCGCTCCGACGGCGAATTACTGCAAGCGTTTGAACAATTTAATTATCCGAATGATATTGGCCCCGGCGTTTACGATATTCACTCGCCCAACATTCCCGACATCCAGGCGATGGTGAATTTAATGAAGCGCGCTGCGCGCGAATTGCCGGTAGAACGTTTGTGGGTGAATCCGGATTG
>DATIGS010000224.1:0-17904 GCA_035481425.1 Cellvibrio sp.
ACTAAACCAATTTTGTCCGCATAAAAAAACGCCGCTCTCCTTTCGGGGGCGGCGTTTTTTTATGCAGGTGAACTATTCAGCAGATCAGAACAGCACGCCGCAGCGACTTGGAAGAGTACGCGGCAACGACCTAGAACAGCACTCTGCAACGAATAGTCCCTTCAATTGCCTTCAACTGATCCAGCGCGATTTCATCGTAAGGAGAGTTGATATCCACTACCACATAGCCAACCTTGTCGTTGGTTTGCAGGTACTGGGACGAGATATTGATCTGGTTGTCGGAGAAGATCTTGTTGATCTTCGACAGCACGCCCGGAACGTTGGCGTGAACGTGCAGCAAGCGGTGGGCATCCGGATGGCCAGGCAGCGCCACTTCGGGGAAGTTGACCGAGCTGGTGGTGGTGCCATTGTCGGAATACTTGATCAGCTTTTCCGCCACCTCAATACCGATATTCTCTTGCGCTTCCATGGTGGAGCCGCCGATATGTGGGGTCAGGATCACATTGTCCAGGCCGCGCAGCGGGCTGACGAACTCATCGCCATTGGCTTTGGGTTCTTCCGGAAATACGTCAATTGCCGCGCCGGCGATATGGTTTGATTTGATGGCGTTTGCCAGCGCATCAATATCCACCACGGTTCCGCGCGAAGCATTGATCAGGATAGCGCCTTGTTTCATCAGGCCGATTTCACGCGCGCCGATCATCATTTGGGTGGACGCATTTTCCGGTACGTGCAGGCTGATAATGTCAGAGGTTGCGAGCAACTCATCCAGCGAGCGTACTTGTGAGGCATTGCCCAGCGGCAACTTGGTGACTACATCGTAAAAGCGCACTTTCATGCCGAGTGATTCAGCGAGCACGCTGGTTTGGCTACCAATCGAACCGTAACCGATCAGGCCGAGGGTTTTGCCGCGAATTTCGTAGGAGCCAACGGCCGATTTGTCCCAGCCGCCGCGATGGCACACAAAGTTTTTCTGCGGAATATTGCGCAGTAACAAAATCGCTTCAGCGATCACCAGTTCTGCCACCGAGCGGGTATTGGAGTAGGGTGCGTTAAATACCGCTACACCATGTTCCTGGGCCGCTTTCAAATCCACCTGGTTGGTGCCGATGCAGAAACAGCCGGCCGCGATCAACTTGGGCGCATTTTCAAACACGCGGCGGGTCAGCTGGGTGCGTGAACGCAGGCCAACAAAGTGCGCGTCCTGAATGCGCTCGATCAGCTCATCCTCGCCCAGCGCGGTTTTCAGGTAGTCGATATTGGTATAGCCCTGTGAATGCAAGGTATCGACCGCCGACTGGTGTACACCTTCCAACAACAGAAACTTGATTTTGCTTTTGTCTAACGAGGTCTTGCTCATGGGAACAACTCCTAAAGTGGGAAACTGTTGCAGCTGTGTCTCCGGGAGCTAAGGCATCAGACGGGAGACAGGAGGGCCGGCATTGACAGGCAGGCGGGCTGAAAAGGCGCGCATCATACCACAGGCAGTAGCCGGAAAAGCAGTTGGGCCGGCGCTAAAGCGTTAAAGTGACCTTGGCTTTTTTAGCCGCAGCAACGCATGCGCAGGAAATTTTTTGCAGCAAATGGTGGTCTACCCTAGAGGTCGGGATCATCCGGCCATAACTGAGGGAGACACACTATGATGAACCAGCAACACCAGCAGCACGTCCAGGAGTTAGCCTACTACTTGTGGTTGTCAGAAGGTAAACCCGAAGGCCAGGAAGCGCGGCATTGGCAAATGGCGTCGAAGCTGGCTTATGAAGAAGAGGCCGATATCCGCAAGCGTTCTATCGATCCTTCCGAGGCAAAAGGCGCGATCGAACCGGCGCAGCCCGACCAGACCTGATGCAACGTATATAGCCTTATAGTCATTTAATTCATTACTTGTGAGCTGACGATTCCCTATAATGGCGAGCCTGCTGGCTGGCAGCAGCTTGTCATTATCTAGAGGTTCCAGTTTGTCATCTTCTTCAGTGGTATCGAACGAAGCACCTTCATCCGCATTCTATATCGCACTCTTGGCCATAGGTCTGGGTAGTTTTGCGATAGGTGTGGGCGAATTCATCTCCATGGGCCTATTGCCCGAAATTTCTTCCTCGCTCGCTATTAGCATTCCGCAGGCCGGCCACTCGATCAGCGCCTACGCCTTGGGGGTGGTCATCGGCGCACCACTGCTGGCAATGTTGAGCACCGGCCGGTCGCGCACGCGCATGCTGGTATTCCTGATGGGGCTTTATGCCCTCGCCAATATTGCCAGTGCCCTGGCGCCCAACTATGAGTCGATGCTGGTGTTGCGCCTGCTCAGTGGTTTTCCCCACGGTACTTTCTTTGGCATAGCTTCACTGGTTGCGGCCTCGATGGCGCCAGCGCATATGCGCACCCGCGCTGTGGCCTATGTGATGCTGGGGCTGTCCGTCGCGACTTTGGCGGGCGTACCTATAGCAACGGCCTTGGGGCAATGGCTCGGCTGGCGCTCGGCCTTTGTGTTGGTGGGGTTGATCGCACTGGCATCGGCGCTATGCATCGTGAAATTTGTCCCTTATGAGCCGGCGCAAGCTGGCGGCCGCGTCGCCCACGAATTATCCATGTTCGGCAACCGTCAGGTATGGATCACGCTCGGTATAGGCGCGATAGGTTTTGGCGGGTTGTTTTCGATCTTTTCCTATGTCAAACCCACGCTGATGAGCCTTGCCGGACTCACTGAAATGGGGGTTCCTTTTGTATTGGCGCTGTTTGGCGCGGGCATGGTGGTGGGGAATATCTTTGGCTCGCGCATGGCCGACCGGGATTTGCTCGGCACCATCAAGCGCTGCCTGATCTGGTCGATGATCGCCTGCGCCTTTTTTGCGCTGGTCGCGCCTTACCTGTGGCTCGCCTGCATCGCCGTATTCTGTGTGGGCACGGTAGTAGTGATCGGCCCGGCGGTGCAAATCCGCCTGATGGATGTTGCCGGTAAAGCCCAGACCATGGCGGCGGCGATGAATCACTCCGCGTTTAATTTTGCCAACGCGGCCGGTGCCTTTTTGGGCGGGCTCGCGATTGATGCCGGCCTCGGTTATGCCGCGACCGGTTGGGTGGGATTGGTTTTATCGGCAGCAGGATTGGGTATGTTTTACTGGATGGTGTTCGATGCCAAACGCGCGGCGGCAAGCAGCCCAGCTGCGCATAAATAAGCCCGCCGGATTCTCTGGCCTGCGGTGGCAGGCCAGGTTTTCAGTGACTAAGCTTTACTGCGATTTCACCATTAAAGGACGGAGACCATCATGAAAAAACTGCTTCCCCTCGTGTTGTGCGGATTGATCAGTGCCCAAGTGCAGGCCAGCGATAGCCTGACCAGGTTCGCGGCAGCGGCGACAGCCCAAGGCACGCCGGTTGCTACAGCTGACGCGACGGCAACCGCCCTGTCACTGGTCCCCTTGCTGACCCAATCGCTCGGTGTAACTGAAGCCCAGGCCACCGGCGGTATGGGTTCACTGTTGCAAGCGGCCAAAGGGCTGATGTCGGGCACCGATTTCAGCACATTGAGCAGTGCTATCCCCAATACAAATTCCCTGCTTGCCGCGGCGCCAGCTGTAGCTCCGGCCAAAAAAGGCGATCTGCTGGGCGGTGCAATGGATATGGCTGGTCAGCTCAGTAAAAATACCAAGATCGGCCAGCAGCTGTTGTCGCAATTTAAATCCCTGGGGTTGAGCCCGGATATGATTTCCAAGTTTGCCGATGTAGCGGTGGGATATCTGCAAAAGGGCGAAGTGCCGCAGGCTGCCGATTTACTCTCTACCGCGTTGTCCAGCGTGATTCCGCAATAATCTGGCACCGGGTGCTGGACTAAGAAAAACCCCGCGTGGCGAGAGCTGCGCGGGGTTTTGCTTTTTTCTGGAGGTGGGCTTTTCTGCGGTAATTACAATGATCAACAAATTCTCTTCAATTTCGGGCTAAAGGGAACAGCTTAAAACCTACATGTTTGATCACCTTTAGGACCTTGTTTTGTAGATATCATCCAGCGTGCTAGCGGGCGTCTAAGCTTGGCACTTAATCACGCTATAACTTTATGGAGAAAGTATGAAAATTGACCTTGTTTATGATGGACAAATCTTAAAATGGCCGGATAAAGGGTTATCCTTCAGGGCAACTTCAGGGATGCCAGGACACCAAATGCCGGGCGAGCAGTGCACCCCCGATGCAGGTCCCGTTCCTGAGGGATTGTATAAAGTGTTTATTGTTGACCAAGGTGTGGCGAAAGATGATGGACGGGGAATGTGTGCAATTAGTCCTTCGTGGGGAATACAGGAAATTCCAAGAGGTGTTAAAGCTGGTATATGTGAGCCATATTGGGCTAATTGGGGAAAAAATAGAGCGCGCATGGAACCGGCAGATAATGCGACGCAAAAGCACTGTGCCCCAATTACTCGTGGTGGCTTTTATTTACACGATTCTGTAAAAGGGTTTAGTCATGGTTGCATTGAAGTTGAGACTAAAATTTTTGCAAAACTGCGCGAATATCATTCTTCATCTAAAAAGAAATCGATAATTCTTAAAGTTAAATATGTGGTAGGGAGAGCAACAAATGGTGGCACTAAGATTTAGTGTTTTAGCATTATTCTTTTTATGCGCTTGTGCCCAGTCTCAACAAGCTCTGAAAGTTAAGAGTTTGGTTGATGGCTGCTTCACTGTCGGGCGTATCACGCTGGATGAAACTAACGAGCCTGTACTAGCAACCGCATCGATCAACTCCAACACTGCAACCGCAGACTGTCCTTGTAAATCAGCGGTAATGGCATACACGGTTTCTCAAAAGAAGGATGGAAATACTTTCACGCTAATATCAGGTCAATTTTCAACCTTGGGGAAAACAAGCATTGATTTTCCCATCGCTGTTCAAAAGCAACTTGTTTTTCCAAATACTCCCATCCTGATAGCTTTCTCCTGCGCTGATAATTAAGGGCTAACTGAGTACCTATATTTAAAAACCCCGCGTGGCGAGAGCTGCGCGGGGTTTTGCTTTTTTCGTGTTACTTTTTAAGGCTTGAATTACTTCTGGCCGAATGCCGAGCCGATAATCTGGCTGCCGCGACCAACCGGATCTTTGCGGATCAGTTGTTCTTCGACGGCAACCTGTTTGAACAGGCCATCGAGTGCCTGGGTCAGCACCAGTTGTTCCAAATCCAGATCGGGTTTATTGGCAATCGGCAGCATGTTGTAGGTGCCCAGCATTTGTTTGTACTGGTTGTAGAAGCCCACTTGCTGCAGGTTTTGCTGGATGATTGGCAAGTAGCGCTGGCGCAAGCTCGCTTCGGTCTGGGCGCGGAAATAATCAGTCGCCGCGGTATTGCTGCCGCGAATAATCCCCAGCGCATCGGTCACGCTCATGTTGCGTACCGCATCGATAAACACGGCTTTGGCTTCAACGGCGGCTTTTTCGGCGCCTTGGTTCATTAGCGATTCCACTTTGTCCAACTGCCCGCCCAACCCGTATTGGCGCAGTTTGCTGGTGATTGGCTGCAGTTCTGCGGGCAACTCAATCCGGTAGAGCGGATTGTTGGCATAGCCGCCCGTGGCGGACAGGCTGGTGGCGGCGCGGCTGCTGCCCAGCTCCAGTGCATCTTTAATCGCGCGCACCAGTTGTGCCTGGTTGGTATAACCTGCGGCACCGGCAACATTGGCACCGGTCTCGGCGATTTGCGGCAGGGTGGCATTACAGGCGATAAGTCCAAAAGGCAGTGCGATCAGGCAACCGCCGAGCAGCAGTTGTTTGGCAGATTTCATAAATAATCCTTAGGCTGGAGAGCAGGGAGTAATCCCCACAAGTTGAATCAGGCGCCTATTATCATCCAGAAAGTAGCGCCAATGCACATCCAGATCCAACAACTTCATGCCATATATCCGCCCTGGTTCCGGCTGCTGGTATTGCGGGCGCGGGTCCTGTTGCAGGATCTGGCGGATCAGGGCGGCGAGATCAGTGCCGGTACGCGTTTGATACTCGGCGCATTGCACAATCAACGCAGCAGGGATGTCCACCGGGATCAGCTCTGGCGGCGCCGCCGCAAACGCATTTTCGGCTTCCGGCACGCAGTCCACGTAGGGCACGTAAGGTTTGATATCCAGCACCGGCGTACCTTCCAGTAAATCCACCCCGCTAATCTGTACCAGTAATTTCCCTTCGCGCTCGATCACACCTTCAAAGCGCACAACCGACAGCCCAATCGGCGCGGGCCGGGTAGGGGAACGGGTCGCAAATACCCCGAGGCTTTTATTGCCACCCAGGCGCGGCGGTTTCACTTTGGGTTTCCATTCATCGCGCTTATTGGCGTGGAACACGAACTGGATCCACAGATGGGTGCAGCCTTCCAGTCCCTCGAAAGCGCTGCGATCGTCGTAAGGTGGCAGTAATTCGATCTCCGCGCGCGCCAGCGGCGCCAAACCGGGCTGGCGCGGAATACCAAACTTCTCCTTGAAACAGGAGTGGACTATGCCGATGGCGGGAAAGGTAAATTCCATAGTGGTCGCTGCGTAAAAGTGATGCGCAAGGCTAGGCAAAAGCGCGCCTCGGCTCAACCGTTTTCTTGTTGGGAAGAAAGCGTCGTGGATGATAATTATCGATTGTTTATTTTTATCAATAAAATGATGTAGTGCGCTGTCAATTTATAACTGTCGGCTAAATTTACACTTTTGTGTGACGCGGTTTGCACAAGTTGGCGCGTGTTATTGATATCAAACGAAAAAGTCAAACGGGCATAGCTTGTGCTTAGTAGCCGCTATCAAAATAAGATGGCACTACTACAAAGGAAATTTTTATGCGCTTTGGTTCCAAACTCCTGACACTCGCCGCCGTGGCGTCGCTCTCGGCGATGGCCTCTGCTACCCCCTTAAACGATTACAACCTGATCCTGTTCGGCGACCTGAATCCGTCTGGCTCAGTTCATGTGCATGGCACCAGTTTTATTGGCGGCGACCTGAACGGCAGCTCGCCGGAATTTGCCAATCAGCTCAACAAATCGCTCACCATCGATACAGTGGAAGTGGTGGGTAACCTGAACGCCACCGGCTGGACCAAAGTCAACGCCGGTCAACTGGCCTATGGCGGCACCAACAACCTGAGCGGTGTCAATTGCAACGGCAATCCCTTCGGTGGCAGTGCAGGCTGTGTACATCAGGTGAGCGGACTCGAGACCAAAGCGGCTGCGCTCTACACCCAGTTGCAGGCAGAATCGGCTTTTTACAGCAGCCTTGGTTCGACCGGCAGTGTCGATCTGGGCGCGGATTTGTTCGCGTACACCGGCCTCGCCACTGACCTGGCGGTGTTCAATATCGCCGGCGAAGACCTGTTTGCCGCGAACAGCAATTGGCAGTTGAACTTTGGCAATGCTGGCAAAGTGGTGATTAATGTCTCTGGCGAGGTGTTGGGTAACCCCGGTTCGGTCAACCTGAGCGGCAGCGGTTTCGGCGATTACAGCAATATCCTGTGGAATTTCTACGAGGCTACCAGCATCAATTTCGGCAACAACTGGAAGGGCTCGGTGCTGGCGCTGGGTGCTGCCGTGAATACCCAAAACGATTTCGATGGCTCATTGGCTGCCAACACTTACATTGGCTCCGGGCAAATTCACAATATTCACTGGGATTTCACTCCGCCCCCGCGTGACACTGAAGTGCCTGAACCCTCGATGTTGGTGCTGATGCTGGCCGGCTTGGGCCTGCTTGGACTGGGCCGTTTGCGCCGCCAGAAGTGATTTGCGAAGCATAAAAAACCGGGCACTGCCCGGATTTTTTATGGACGGATGGCCGTCCCTGGCCTAGATCGCAAAGTGTGCTATCTGTCCCTCCAGCCCTTTGGCGGTGCTGTCCAGTTGGCGGGCGATTTGCGCCGATTGTTGGGCATCGCGGTTGAGGTCGCTAATCAGGTTGACCACTTTCACCACGTTTTTATTGATCTCCTCGGCGGCGTAACTTTGCTCTTCTGCCGCCGTCGCAATTTGCATATTCATCCCCAAAATCGCCGAAATCGACTGGGTAATCTGGTTGATGGACTGCCCGGCTTGCCCCGCCATTTCCAGCGTTACCCCGGTTTTTTCCTGGCTGGTTTTCATCGCCTGCATGGCCTTGCTTGCACCCAGTTGTACGGCTTCAATAATCTGCTGGATCTCCGCCGTGGAGTCCTGGGTGCGCTTGGCAAGCGAGCGGACTTCATCTGCGACTACCGCAAAACCGCGCCCCTGTTCACCGGCGCGCGCCGCTTCTATCGCTGCATTGAGTGCCAGCAGGTTGGTTTGCTCGGCCACGTTTTTGATCACATCGAGCACGCCGCCAATGCGATTGGTGTTTTGCTCCAACTGGCTCATGGCATCGCCCACATGGTCGACTTCCTTGCCCAATTGATTGATGGCATTAAGCGTATTGTCCATCACCTTTAAACCATTGCGGGCGCTGTCATCGGCGGACTGGGCGGCGCTGGCAGCGCCGCTGGCATTGGTGGCAACTTCCTGTACGGTGCTGCTCATCTCGGTGATCGCGGCCGATACCTGATCGGTGGCGTGATGGGTTTCATTGGCATAACCGGCGAGCGACGAGGAGCTGCGCGTGATGGCATTGGAGGCCTGCGTCAGGGTGCTCATGGACTGTTGCACGGCAGTGATCACCTCGGCCACGCTCTGTTGTACTTTGCTGATGTTCTTGCTCAGGTGGCCCAGCTCACCCGAGCCACTAAAGTGGAGTGGCTGGCGGAAATTGCCATCCGCCAGTTGGCTGAGGTGCGCATTGATGAGGGCCAATGGCTGCAGCAGGCTTTTACGCAAAATCAGCAGCACCAGCAAGACCACAGCGATAGCACCCAAAAAGATCAAACCATTGGCCCAGAAGGACACACTCTGGCTGTGCTCCAGGTTGGATTTGGTCGCTTGCGCGACCTGTGCACTAATCATTTCGGCTGATTCCTGCAGCAGAATGGTAGGTTCGCGGTCAATGCCGGCGACGGCTTTATCGCCTGCCTCTGCATCAAAGTTGGCTGCCTTGAAGGCTTCAAACCCGGTTTGATAGCGGCTGAATGCCTGTTGGTGTGCGCGCAAAAAGGCTTCTACCTTGAGGTGGCTGTCGCCGCTGAGCTGTTTATCCAGGGCTATGCCGTCTTGCTGGATGGCATGGTGCATCTCTTCAAATTGCTGCCAGTGCTGGTTGAGTTTTTGCGGATCTTTGCCGCGCAGCAAGACGTTTTTCCACTACTGCACCTGTACCTTGAATTTGAAATTCATGGCATTGATGCTGCGCTCCTGGGCCACCGCTCCGGCAATCAGCCGGTTGTAATCGCTGATGGATTGGTTGAGCAGTGAAATGGCTATGCCGCTGATAACGATAAACAACAGGACGCCGGCGCTGACCGCTACGATCAGGCGACTTTGGATACTGGACAGGGAAAACATGGAAGGCAAACCTCGAAGAGTCGAAATGACTCCCCGAGTATAAGAAACAATTACCGGGAATAAATGTACGGCAAGGTACGGTCGCTTGGGTATTTATACTCAGGCTTGGCGCGGCAGCAGCGTTTTTACACCTTCGGCAGTGCCCAAGAGCAACACATCGGCGCCTTTGGCGGCAAACAGGCCATTGGTCACCACGCCGGTAATCTGGTTGATGGTGGTTTCCAATCCAACCGGATCGATGATTTGCAGGTTGTACACATCGAGGATGACGTTGCCGTTATCGGTCACTACGCCTTCGCGATACACAGGTGTGCCGCCCAATTTCACCAGCTCGCGTGCGACATAGGAGCGGGCCATGGGGATAACTTCTACCGGCAGCGGGAATTTGCCCAGTACATCGACCCATTTGCTGCCATCGGCGATGCACACAAATTCTTTGGAAACGGCGCGCACAATTTTCTCGCGTGTTAGCGCCGCGCCGCCACCTTTGATCAAATGCAGGTAAGCGTTGCTTTCATCGGCGCCATCGACATACACCACCAGCTCGCTCACCGAATTGCAGTCGAGCACGTCAATACCGAGTTTTTTCAAGCGTGCGGCCGAGGCGTCGGAGCTGGCGACAGCGCCGGCAAACAGGGACTTGATTTCGCCGAGATAGTCGATAAAAAAATTGGCGGTTGAGCCGGTGCCGACACCGATAATGGAATCGCTGAATAACTTGGGTTTGATGTATTCAATCGCAGCGCGGGCGACGGCTTGTTTTAATTGGTCTTGAGTCATGGTGGTCGATCCGAATAGTGGGGCGGCTGCGCGTAGCAAGCCGCCGATTGTTTTTAATGAGTTCGCCTGCCGTGACCGGTTTGTCGTGTGCGACACGCCGTAAATACGTCCGTGTAGGCTCATCTTCGATCACAAGTGAACCGGCCAAGAACTAAAGTTCTTGTCGTTCGGCTACACGCAAAACATGTTTTGCATACCGTGTTGCCTCACCCATGTCTCAGACGGTCGCAAACGACAAACCGGCCACGTCAGGCTGCGCGCGTTAAATGCGCAAAAAAGTGCTCGCATTATACGGATATCGCCGTGCCAGCGGCGGCCAAATTGTTTACACTGCGGCGACTTTTTCCTCTCTATAAGCAAGAACTCTCATGCCCGAATCCTACATAAAACGTATTCTCAATGCCCGCATCTACGATCTTGCGGTTGAAACCCCGCTTGACGAAGCGCGTCTGCTGTCGGCGCGCACTGGCAATAAAGTGCTGCTCAAGCGCGAAGATTTGCAGCCGGTGTTTTCATTCAAATTGCGCGGTGCCTACAACAAACTGCAAATGCTCTCCGACGAAGAGCGCAATCGCGGCGTCATTGCTGCATCTGCCGGTAACCACGCCCAAGGGTTAGCGCTCGGTGCCCAGCACCTCGGCATCAAGGCGACCATCGTTATGCCACGTACCACTCCTGCCATTAAGGTGGATGCGGTAAAGGCGCGCGGCGCCAAAGTAGTCTTGCATGGCGACAGCTATGACGAGGCGTCGGCGCACGCCAAAAAACTGGTCGACGAAAAAGGCCTCACCTATGTTCACCCGTTTGATGACCCGGATGTGATTGCCGGTCAAGGCACTATCGCGATGGAAATCCTGCGCCAGTACCCCGGCAAGATCGATGCGATTTTTATCGCCGTGGGCGGTGGCGGTTTGGCGGCCGGTATTTCGGCTTATGTGAAATACGTGCGCCCCGAGATCAAGATTATCGCGGTGGAGTCGGAAGAGTCCGCGTGTTTGAAAGTGGCGTTGGAGAAGAAAAAGCGCGTGGTGCTGCCACAAGTGGGCATCTTTGCCGACGGTATTGCCGTGGCACAAATCGGCGAGGAAACTTTCCGTGTGCTGCGCAAGACGGTGGATGAATGTATCACCGTGTCTAACGATGAAATTTGCGCGGGCATTAAAGATATTTTTGAAGATACCCGTTCCATCGCCGAACCGGCGGGCGCGACTGGTATTGCCGGGCTGAAAAAATATGTGGCGGAACACAACATCAGTGGCCAAACCCTGATTGCCATCGACTGCGGCGCCAACATCAATTTTGATCGCCTGCGTTATATCAGCGAGCGCACCGAAATCGGCGAACAGCGCGAGGCGATTCTCGCGGTGACGATTCCCGAGCGTCCGGGCGCGTATAAAGAATTCTGCAAGGCGCTGGGCAAACGCAATATCACTGAATTTAACTATCGCTATGCCGATGCGACCAACGCCAAGATTTTTGTTGGCGTGCAGGTGGCGGCAGGCGGTAATGACCGCGCCGATTTGGTGAATGAATTAAAAACCCAGGGTTATGACTTGGTGGATATGACCGAAAACGAGCTGGCGAAATTGCATATCCGCCATTTGGTCGGAGGCCATGCGCCGCAGATTACCGATGAGGTGCTCTATCGCTTTGAATTCCCCGAGCGTCCGGGCGCACTTATGACGTTCCTCACCAAGGTGGCGGGGCGCTGGAATATTTCGCTGTTCCACTACCGCAACCACGGCTCCGCTTCGGCGCGTGTTCTGGTTGGCATGCAAGTGCCGAAAAAGGATTACACGGAATTAAAAGCGTTTTTGAATGAGCTGAATTATCCCTACTGGGATGAAACCAAAAACGAAGCCTACAAATTCTTTTTGGGGTGATAAAGAAACCAGGCTCGTGTGGAAGCCAATAAAGCAATTAGACAAAGGGCGCGCAAGCGCCCTTTGTCGTTTTAGCGATCGGCATTTTGTCGTTCCCTGTCTATCCTTAATCGATTCGGGAGAAGGGTTAATTTATGTTCAGGCGCTGGCGCGTCGGGAATTTTGGTGTAATCTGGACAACGTTGTCAGTAATAATTAACGCCATACCATCCAATATATTAAAAGCCATTAAAAGGCTGGAGTATCGCCAATGAAATCTGCAGGTCGTCCTCTTTTTGCGCGCTTGGGCGCATTGACGCTGGCGCTGGGCCTTGCCCATAGTGCTTTCGCCGCTAATCTCAGCCAACAACAACTCGGTGATTTTGCGGGCAAGGCCCAGCTGCGTTTTGGCTCGGTCAATAATTTTGCGCCCAAAGCACAAGCGCGGGTGACGCTGGTTAATAGCTCATCCACCGCGCTGCCAGCCGGTCAGGGCGATTGGCGGATTTACTTCCACTCGGTGCGCAAGCTGGATGCGGTAGTGATTGAGGGCTTGAGTTTGCGCCATGTGCAGGGCGATCTGCATGAGCTGGCGCCGACTGCCAATTTTAAGGGCCTGGCTGTGGGGGCGACCGTGCAAGTGCCTTACAGCGCGAGCGCCCATATGGTGAGTTATACCGATTTTATGCCGCGTGCGTTTATCGCCCAGCAAGGGCTGGACGCAGTGATTTTTGCCAATACCGATACCGAAAATATGCAGGATTTTGTCGAGGCATTTACCAAGCCGGAACAGCTGCAGCGCTTCTCAGATGACCGCTATCCCATCGCCACCGCCGCAACCCGCTATCAGGATAACCTCGCGGTAAACCAGGCTGCGGCCAAGCTCGATGCAAGCCCCAAAATTATTCCTACCCCGGCGGAGGTGAAATATCGCCAGGGCACAGCGGTGCTCGATAACACCTGGAAAATCAGCTACGCCGGGCGCCTGACGGGCGAAGCAAAATACCTTGCCGAGCAGTTGAAATCCGTCGGCCTTACCCTTGCCGCTAATCCCGCCAAGGGCAGCGCGGCGGGCGATGTGGTGATTTCATCGGGCAAGATTATCGAATTGAAAGTCGATGCATCGGTTGGCCAAAGCGAGGCCTATAACCTGAATATTGCCGGCGACAAAATCACCATTATCGGCAGCGATAACGCCGGTGCTTTCTACGGTATCCAAAGCGTGCTGAGCCTGTTGCCCGCACAAGTGGCGGCGAGCCACAGCGTGCCGCAATTAACTGCCAGCGATGCACCGCGCTACCGCTGGCGCGGCATGCAATACGACATGGGGCGCAATTTCCACGGCAAAGAAGTGACGTTGCGGTTGATCGAGCAAATGGCGCGTTACAAACTCAACAAATTGCATTTGCACCTCACCGAAGATGAAGGCTGGCGGTTGCAGATCCCCGGTTTGCCGGAACTCACCGACATAGGCGCGCATCGCTGTTTTGATTTGAGCGAACAGAGCTGTCTGCTGACGCAATTGGGCACTGGCCCGCATAAATCCGGTTCGGGCAATGGCTTTTATACGACGGAAGATTTTATCGAGATCGTAAAATTCGCGACCGCCCGCCATATCGAAGTAGTGCCGGAAATCGATATGCCCGGTCACGCCCGTGCGGCGGTGAAATCCATGGAAGCGCGTTACAAAAAGCTGCTGAAAGCCGGCAAAAAAGCCGAAGCCGAGCAGTTCCTGTTGTCTGATCCGCAGGACAAATCCCAGTACATCACCGTGCAAAATTACACCGACAATTCGATCAACGTCTGCTTGCCATCCACCTATGCATTTGTCGATAAGGTGGTGTATGAGCTGCAGCAAATGTATCGCAAGGCCGGCACCAAATTGACCACCTTCCATATGGGTGGAGACGAGACCGGCGTGGGCTCCTGGACGGCATCGCCAGCGTGTGAGGCGCTCTTCGCCAAAGGCGAAATGGGCATCGCTGGGCCTGCGGATCTCAAGCCTTATTTTGTGAGTAAAGTGGCGGCGATTACTGCGATGCGCGGTCTGGATTTGGCCGGTTGGGAAGACGGTTTGATGTACGACGCCACCAATACCTTTAATCGCAGCCAGTTCGCCAACAAGCATGTACTCGCCAACGCCTGGGACAATATCTGGGAGTGGGGCGTGGCCGACCGCGCCTATCGTTTGGCGAACGCCGGTTATGAGCCGATTATCTCCTCAGCGACCCATTTGTATTTTGACCATCCCCATGAAACCAATCCGGAAGAGCGCGGCTACTACTGGGCAGCGCGTTACACAGACGCGGGCAAGGTGTTTGGTTTTATGCCGGATAATCTCTACGCCAATGCCGATAAAACCCGCAATGGCACACCTATAGAAGATCTGGAAGCACTGGTCGGCCGCGCACTTCCGGCGTTGGAAAAACCGGAAAACCTGCGCGGTATGCAAGGGCAAGTGTGGAGTGAAACTATCCGCACGGGCGCGCAAATGGAACAGATGATTTATCCCCGTTTGATCCCGCTCGCCGAGCGCGCGTGGCATAAAGCTGCGTGGGAAGGTGACAAGCCAAAGGCTGCCGAGCGCCTCGCCGACTGGGCTGCATTTGCGGTGCAGCTGAGTAACAAGGAATTGCCGAAACTGGCGGCATTGGGTGGCGATTTTTATTTGCCGCCGCCGGGCGCGATCATCGAGCGCGGGCAATTGACGGCTAATAGTTCGCTACCCGGCCTGATAATTGAGGTGAGCTTGAATCAGGGTGAAACCTGGCAGGCTTATACCGGCGCGCTGCCGATGAGTGGCAGTTCCGTCATGTTACGCACGCGCCTGGGTGAGGCGACCAGCCGTGTAACAAGTATCAGCGAGTAAACAAATCCAGCGCAGGGATGCGTAACAATTTGCAGGCGCGATGCACAAATAGGTCAAAAAAACATCTGTTTTGCGCTGCTTATTCCTTTTTGTGCATAAATCATTGAAATACGCGTCAACAAAGCCCGCAACTTATGCGATTGGCGCCATATTTTTGTGATTTTCGCATGGCGTATGTTTCATTATTAAAAATACTTGCCTAATATTTAGACACACCACTGTATTGCCTGTGGTGCAAATACATTAAGTTCAAATATTTTGCGCAAGGCTACAATCATGAAAGTCGACGTTATTTCCGTTGTATTTGTTTTGTTTTGTCTTGGAGTGTGTGTAACCCTGTTGGACGTAGGCGCTTTAGTATCGTTTGCAGAAGCTGCAGTAGAATCAACCGCTGAATAATCTGTCCTGAACGAATTCGACCTGTTAGGCAGCAGCAAATAAACGGAATTTTCGCTAACAACTCCCGCTTCGGCGGGATTTGTTTTTTGTGGGCAATCGTTTTCGAGCTAAGCCTTTGGCAGGATAATTTCCTGATCGGTCGCGATGGCAAAGAGCGGTATATCCCAGCTTTCAGTCGTGAGGGAATCCACCTGCTGGCAGCTATGCGCGAGGCCAATCAGGTAGGGCTTATTGGCTTTTTTACTCTGTTTGAAGGAGAAAGTCGTATCGTAAAAACCGCCGCCCATTCCCAAGCGCGCCCCGGTGCGATCAAATCCCACCAGTGGCATCAGCGCCACATCTAACAGCGTCGCTGGCAATTTATGCTGCTGGCGAAAATCCGGCTCGGGAATGCCAAAGCGATTTTTCGTCAGTAGCGCGTCCGGCGTGTACTCCACAAACCACATGCCCTTGCCTTTACCCGGGCGCAGTACCGGCAAATAGCAGTGTTTTTCCATCTTCCAAAGCTGCTCGGCAATCGGTGCCGGATCTATCTCGCCGTCATTGGCGATATAGAGTGCAACATGGCGCGCGCGCATAAATTGCGGCAGCTGCATCAAATGGCGCAATAAAAACAGCGAGGCTTGGGCTTGCTGGGTGGAGTTCAATGCACGGCGACGCGCGCGCAATTCAAGGCGCAATTTGCCTTTGGCGAGAGCAAGCTCATTGGGAGAGTGGTCGGTCAGTGAATCAAACGGATCGGCCATAAATAGCCTTACAGGACTGTCAGGGAGCTATGCACAGAAGAGAATTAAGAGACCCCGAAATGCCGCTTACCAAGCTGGCCTTGAACCCAAAGGTTCAAGGTGGCGATACCTGTGGCTTTTTAGGCTTTCCGTCAGGCGGACATGCACACCAAGCTCAAACGAGATACTGCCGGGCTAACATTTATCGGCTCAAGGACATTGTTGGATTGCAAACATTCCAGGGCGTGGCGCCAGTATAACCCGAGGTGTGTGGCCTTTCGCAAATAAAATTATGCTTGGGTTATATAACCGGTTAGCAATTAATCGTCTTAAACGGGGCTGGCAAAATAGCCTTATTTGCGCATGTGATTACTACTGCGGCAAGTTGCGTATGGCTTATTCGATTCGCTAATAGCGTGAGCTAAAAACAACAACACCCGCATGGGCGGGTGTGGTGGGGTGAGTGTAGATCGGATTAAGCCAGATTAATCAGGCTGCGATCCAGCTTCTCATTCAAACGCTGTAAATCGCTGTGGCTGGCTGCGCCGTTTGTGTTGGCGCCAGAGGTGTTGGCGCCAGAGGTTTTGGCTTGCAGTAATTCATGGCTCAGGTTGAGCGCAGCCATTACCGCAATGCGCTCAAGTCCAATTACCGCGCCGGTACCACGAATCGCTTTCATGCGTTCATCGAGTAATTGCGCCGATTCAACCAGCGCCTGGCGCTCCTCGCGCGGGCAAGCGACTTGATATTCTTTATCGAGGATTTTTACAAAAACAGTTTCGTTACTCATTAATGCCTCGATTACTCAGCGTCCAGATTACGTAAGTGGGTGATCATAGCCTCTACACGGCTGCGTGCCAGTTCATTTTTCTCGATTAAACGCACCCGCTCGCGCTGCCACTCGCTTTCGCGGGTTTTCAGTTCGGCATTTTCTTGCTGCAAGCGATTGCACAGCAGGATCAGCTTATCCAGCTTGGTTTCGAGGGCGAGTAACAGATCGTCAGACATGATAATAAATAACCAATAAATAGCGCGGGTCGCCCACTATATTGCGCACTCAGCGGGTGGTCAATCGCACAGCCCAAGTTAATGTGAATTCGAGAAGTTGATTGTTATTAAATGATAAACAAACAGGTTTTACTTGAGCTTCATCAACCTTATAAAAGGCTATATAAAAGATAGAAGAGCCACCAAGGGCAATCGTGATAGCATTCGCCTATTGCGATGAGAGGCCACTATGACCGAAAACACTTCCCCTGAAGAACTGCTTACTCCCCTGAATTTTGATGATCTGGCCAACTTGTTGGCTCCCCTCGGCACCCTGAATAGCCCTTCCGAATTGCATGGTTTGCTGTGTGGCAAGCTGGCTGGCGGCGCTACACTAAGTGAAATTAATTGGTTGCTTGAAGCGGTTGAATTCCTCGATTTTATCGCTGCGCCCGACGAGCAAGTGCGCATTGCCCTGAGCCGTTTGTATCACACTACTTGCGAGCAACTGCGCGGCCAATTCAGTTTGAAATTAATGCTGCCTGATGATGACAACACACTGAATGAGCGTGTGCGTGCGTTAAGTGAATGGTGCCACGGTTTCCTCACTGGTTTCGGCAGTGTCGATCATCAGGGTAAGCGGGTGATTGGCGAAGAGTTTGAAGAAATGTTGGAGGATATCGCCAACATCGTACAAATCCAGGCCGACGATGAAGAAGATGAGCCGAGTGCAGAAGCAGATTATATGGAAGTGACGGAATACGTACGCGTGGTCGTCAACTCATTGTATTTTGAGTTTTCCGCAGAACATGCAGAGGGTGTAAATCCTGCCAGCATGGCGCCGGCATCCAATCAGTTGCACTAGGCGAATT
>DATIGS010000225.1:0-5685 GCA_035481425.1 Cellvibrio sp.
ACAGTTGCTGATGATGTGGAATTAATTACCCGTCATTTGTTTAAGTTGGGTAACCGCGATGTCAGTGGCCGCGATTTTGTGTGGTTCCTCGAAACCGGTATGGATGAGTGGGAATACCCGATTGATGCGATCTCTATTGAACGTCGCGAATGGGGTAATTTCTACGGCTACCCGGTTGCAATCAAAGAGCAGGATGCAGTTGTCAGCGAATTAAAGAGTGCGGACTTCTGGCAGCAATTGGATGCGCGTATCGAGCGCGCATTGGATTTGCACAGCCAAATCCAGCGTATCGAAAAAACAGACATCGGTCGCATTAACAGACAAATGGATGAGTTGCGTCTTGATCGCCGCCGTATGGAATTGGACGGTGCTTCCAGTGCACAACTTGCAGCAGCCGATGTTGGATTCGCCGAGCGTCGTGCAGCATTGGAAGCGGAATACACTGTGATCAAACAAAGCCGCGATGACATTCTCGCGCAGGCAACCCGCGATAAATTAATTGCCCGCACTGCGGATGGCAAAGAAGTTGTGATCGCGTTTGACCACATAGTGCGTGTTACTCGCCCGAATGATTTGAGTGTGATTGGCAAACTCGGCCAATATCTTGAGCGCTTTTGGGAATTTATGAGCGCTGAACCGCGCGAAGCAAATACTGAAGGCGGTATCTTCCCCGCGATTTTCGGCACCCTGACCATGGTAATCGTGATGTCGATTATGGTTACGCCGTTCGGTGTGCTCGCGGCAATTTATTTGCGCGAATATGCAAAGCAGGGCACCTTCCTGAAAATTATCCGCATTTCGGTATACAACCTCGCCGGTGTTCCTTCGATCGTGTACGGTGTATTTGGTTTGGGCTTTTTTGTATATACCTTGGGTGGCAATCTCGATGAATTGTTTTACGCAGAGTCGCTGCCATCGCCAACATTCGGTACGCCGGGTTTGTTCTGGGCATCACTCACGTTGGCGTTGTTAACTTTACCGATTGTAATCGTGTCGACTGAAGAAGGTCTGTCTCGTATTCCGAGTACTATTCGCCAAGGCAGCCTGGCACTGGGTGCAACCAAAGCAGAAACCCTGTGGAAAGTGGTTGTTCCGCTCGCAACACCGGCGATGATGACTGGTTTGATTCTCGCAATTGCGCGTGCCGCTGGTGAAGTGGCGCCGCTGATGTTGGTGGGGGTAGTGAAACTGGCTCCTGCATTACCGGTTGATGGTAATTATCCTTACCTGCATCTCGACCAAAAAATTATGCACCTCGGCTTCCATATTTACGACGTGGGTTTCCAAAGCCCGAACGTTGAAGCGGCACGTCCGCTGGTGTATGCAACTTCGTTGACATTGGTATTGCTGATCATTGCGCTGAACATCACCGCGATCAAGATTCGTAATAATTTGCGTGAAAAATACCGTAGTGCATCGGATTAATCGTAGCAATTTTTTGTAATAAATTTATCATCAAATTGAAATAAAATTAGCAAAATTTTTAACAGGCACAGCTTATGACCCCGACTGCATTGGTGGAACCGATCAAGCTTGAAGTAAAAAACCTCAACTTGTATTACGATCAAAAGCGCGCCCTCAATGGCGTGAGTATGAAAATTCCGGAGAAAAAAGTGACCGCGTTTATTGGTCCATCCGGTTGCGGTAAATCAACACTGCTGCGCTGTTTCAATCGCATGAACGATTTGGTTGACGGCTGCCGTGTCGAAGGCGAGATCCTGCTCGATAGCAATAATATTTATGACAAGAGTGTGGATGTGGCGGAATTGCGTCGCCAAGTGGGTATGGTATTCCAAAAACCAAATCCATTTCCAAAATCAATTTATGAAAACGTAGCTTATGGTCTACGCTTACAAGGTGTTAAATCCAAGCGTGTATTGGATGAGGTAGTAGAGAAATCACTGCGTGGTGCAGCGTTGTGGGATGAAGTAAAAGATCGCTTGCACGATAACGCATTTGGTTTGTCGGGCGGTCAGCAACAGCGTTTGGTAATTGCGCGTGCAATTGCGATTGAGCCGGAAGTTATTTTGCTCGACGAACCAGCGTCTGCACTTGATCCTATTTCAACGTTGAAAATCGAAGAGTTGATTAACGAGCTCAAACACCAATACACAATCGTAATCGTGACGCACAACATGCAACAGGCGGCGCGCGTTTCTGATTACACAGCATTTATGTACATGGGTGATTTGATTGAGCATGATTTAACAGACACGCTCTTTACCAACCCCAACAAAAAACAAACTGAAGATTACATCACCGGCCGTTACGGTTAATGCGGAGGCGCATCATGGTTATGGATATTACGAGTCACACTCTTCATATCTCGCAGCAATACAATATTGAGCTTGAAGCTATCCGCACCCATTTATCGGAAATGGGCGGTATGGCCCAGCGCCAGGTTAATGATGCAATCCAGGCATTGATTGACGCCGATATCGAACGCGCTGAACAAGTTGTCCGCGCCGACCTTAAAGTAAATTCAATGGAAATGGCGATCGACGAAGAATGCATTCGTATCCTTGCGCGTCGCCAGCCGGCAGCCAGCGATTTGCGGTTGGTTATCGCAGTAACCAAAGCAATTACCGATCTTGAACGCATCGGCGATGAGGCTACCAAAATTGCCCGTCAGGCTATTGCGATGAATAAAGATGGTCTCGCGCCGCGTGGTTATATCGAAGTCCGCCATATAGGTGGCCATGTCGCGCGTATGTTGCAGGATGCGCTTGATTCGTTTGCACGTTTGGATATGGATCTGGCATTGACTGTAGTCCAGACAGACAAACAGGTCGATATGGAATACAGCACGGCGATGCGCGAGTTGGTGACTTTTATGATCGAGGATCCACGCAGCATTACGCGTGTACTGAATATCATGTGGTCGCTGCGCGCATTGGAAAGGATCGGCGACCATGCGCGCAACCTTGCCCAATATGTGATCTATCTGGTGAATGGTGAAGACGTTCGCCATTCCAATATCGAAGAAATCGAAGATAACATTCACAGCAATGAATAGGCCCCCAGGCCACGTAACTTTTGCGTGACTAAAGCGGCATCCTCTTGTTAAATAACCCGCGCCTGTTAGCAGGCGCGGGTTTTTTCATTTTCAGGTTAAACACTAGTGGTGTTCATTGATCTCCCAAGGCTCAGGCAAATGCATCGACGACAAATTGAGCCTTGTCGAACATCTCATAAATATATAATATAAATAGGCTAAATAACTATGCTGGACACAGGGCGTAATCTCACTCACCAGTTAACCCATCAGTTGGGTGCGGCAATCGTTCAGGGTCAATACGCGATTGATAAGCCTTTCCCGACCGAGGCAGAGCTATCGCTACAGTTTAATATCAGCCGCAGTGTTACCCGCGAAGCGGTAAAAATGCTGACGGCCAAAGGGCTCATTGCATCGCGTCCACGGCAGGGAATCCGGGTGATGCCAAGTGCCCATTGGAATATGTTCGACGCCGATGTGCTCAGTTGGACTCTGAATGCGCGCCCTTCTTTGGAGTTGCTGCGCGAATTCACCCAATTGCGCATGGCGATTGAGCCCGAAGCGGCGGTACTCGCTGCTGAAAATAATAAGGACAGCGCAAAAATGAAAGCCATTGGCGATGCGCTGGCTCGCATGAAACGCGCCGATGAAGGCCACGATGATCCGCTCTCTGCCGATATCGAGTTTCACTGCGCAATTTTGGCAGCGGGAAATAACCGTTTCTTTTTTCAGCTGCGTGAATTCATTCAAGTGGCATTGCGGGTCAGTATCGCCAGCACCAACCAGCTGAAAGGCGTATTGACGGCAGATTATGACGATCACAAGCGCATTTACGATGCTATCTGTGCTGGTGATCAGGAAGGGGCAAGCAAAGCAGTAAAAACATTGCTGCAAGAAGTCATGCAGTTGATTAATGTATCTCTGGTTAAACCTACATAACAAAGGCAGGTCTCAAACAACTGCCTATGCTTATGAAGTACCGATGTTTATCACAAAGGTGCGCTACCCCAGAGAGAAATCAACATGTATAGCTACTCAGCCCATCCAGGGTATACCCGCTACCCGAGTTTGCAGGACCGCAGTGTGTTTATCACCGGCGGCGCTACCGGTATTGGCGCCGCGTTGGTGGAGGCCTTTGCTGCGCAGGGCGCAAAGGTAGCCTTTGTCGATATAGACGAGCAGGGCGCCCAGGCGTTGTGCGACGAGTTGGCGACAAAAGGTTATGCGCGGCCCTGGTTTGGCCTTTGTGATGTAAGCGATATAAGCGCATTGCAGCGCAGCATTGCCAGCGCGCAACAGGCGCAAGGCGATATCAGTGTATTGATTAACAATGCCGCCAATGACCAGCGTTTTGACACGCGCACAATCACTGAAGCAGATTGGCATCGCGGCTTGGCCATTAACCTGCACCCGGCTTTTTTTGCGGCCCAAGCAGTACAGCCGATGATGGCGGCGCTGGGTGGTGGATCGATCATTAATATCAGCTCGATCAATGTGCAGTTCGGGCCGCCGCGGTTAGCAAGTTACATTACCGCCAAAGCGGGAATATTGGGAATCTCCAAAGCGCTGGCGACGGATTACGGTGTGGACAATATTCGGGTCAACTCCATTTTGCCTGGCTGGGTGGCAACGCCCAAACAGTTGGAAAAATGGTTGAGCACGGAAGAGGAAGAAGAGCTGATGAAGCGCGTGTGCCTTAAAAAACGTTTGGGTGCACACGATGTTGCGAATCTGGCTCTGTTTTTGGCGGCAGATGATTCAGCCATGATCACGTCACAAGAGTTTGTTGTTGATGGTGGGAGAATTTAAGTAGCGAGAATTTTTGCAACGGCATTGCTACAAGTATTAACCGGGAAGCATTCATTAGTTGCCCTAATGAATGCTTCTTGTTTAAGGGGCGAACTGAATTGTCGCCAAGTTGGTTTGTTTTATAAAAAGAAAATTTTTTAATAACAAGGTGCGCTCACCATACGCACCACTACATAGAGGTCAATCATGATTCTAAATGGACTCGATATCGGGGTATTGGTTGTTTATACCCTGGTTCTGCTGTTTGTTGCCTGGTGGGTTTCGCGCGACGAAAAAGGTCACGAAAAAGATGCCAGCGATTATTTCCTTGCCAGTAAATCCCTGCCTTGGTGGGCCATTGGTGCATCGCTGATTGCGGCGAATATTTCCGCTGAACAAATCATTGGTATGTCCGGCTCCGGTTATGTGATCGGGATGGGCATTGCAGCCTACGAACTGATGGCGGCGATTACGCTGATTATTATCGCCAAATATTTCCTGCCGATTTTCCTCGCCAAAGGCATCTACACCATGCCGCAGTTTTTGGAAAACCGTTACGACGGTCGCGTGCGCACCGTCATGGCTATTTTCTGGCTCGCGCTTTATACCTTCGTGAATTTAACCTCAGTGCTCTACTTGGGCTCCTTGGCGATTTCGCAATTCCTGGGTATAGATATGCTTTACGGCATGATCTTCCTGGCGCTCTTCTCCATGACCTATTCAATTTATGGCGGCCTTAAAGCAGTCGCCATGACCGATATTATCCAGGTTGTGCTGCTGGTACTGGGCGGGCTTTTAGTGAGCTATTTAGCGCTCAATCAAATTTCCGGCGGTACCGGTGTGGTTTCCGGATTCACCACCTTGCTGGAAAAAGCGCCGGAAAAATTCGACATGATTTTATC
>DATIGS010000226.1:0-5932 GCA_035481425.1 Cellvibrio sp.
GATTAATGGCTGGCAACTCAATTGGCAATACACCGGCAATACGCGTGTGGTGGCAAGTTGGGGCGGAAATGTCGCCGGCAGCAATCCTTACACCGCAACCAATATGAGTTGGAATGGCACTATCCAGCCCGGCCAATTTGTCGAGCTGGGCTTCCAGGGAACACATTCAGGTACAGCTGAAATTCCGGTGGTCAGCGGTAATGTGTGTAATTGATCTGCGTATTTAATGTTTCGGAAAATGGCCGGCAATTGCCGGTCATTTTTTTTGCGGCGAAAAATTTTGTGAGTGGATAAGTAACAAAAAGATAAAAACAAAAAGGTGTAAACGGTTTCTGTCACAAATTTGATTGATTAATATTTAAAAAATATAAAGAATGGCGACACGCGATATTCGACGCCACGATAAAAATAAAACAAGCATCGCGATAACAATAAAAAATAGCTCCCCTGTTTTCCCCGGCATTGGTTGGTCATCAAATAAAAAATATTTTGAGAAGGCGACCAATGCGTACTCTTTCCGCATTTATTTTTTCTGTCGGGAAAATCCCGGCGCCCTACAAAATTTTCCTGTGACTGCATACGGCGGCGCGCAGCTGTTTCCTATTGAGAAGCCGGTTCAACGGCTCAGTGTTAATCGGTAATTGTATTGGTCTTGATAACAGGCGAGAGAAAGGCGGCTGTCCGCTGTTTTTTTGCCTGAACAATAAAAACGACATTGTTTTATCAGGAACACATCATGAAAAACACACTTATTTCCACACTCGCGCTGAGCTTGCTCATGGTGGGTTGTGGCGGTGGATCCAGCTCATCCCCCAAAACCAGCTCCTCCAGTTCAGTGGTCAACTCTGTTGCACCTTCCTCTACTGCAACTTCTTCAACCAGCGCTGTTGCAAATAGCCAGGCGAGCAGCCTCGCAGCACTAGCGACCGGCGTATTTCTCGATGGCGCCGTTGCCAATATTGGCTATCGCACCGCAACGCAACAGGGTTCCACCAATAGCAATGGTGAATTTAATTATCGCCCGGGCGAAAGCGTTACTTTTTTTATCGGCAATCTGGAATTGCCCGCGGTTCTGGCCGGCGCAATTATTACGCCGATGGAAATCGCTAACACCACAAACCTGAGCGATAACCAGCTCATCAATATTTTGCGTTTACTGCAAAGCCTCGATGCCGATGGCAATGCCGCCAACGGAATTGAAATTACTGCCGCAGCGATTGCCGCCGGTGCAGTATTGGATTTCACTGTCGCACCGGAAGTCTTTGCGCAATTGCCAGCGGTAAAGGAACTGTTGCAAGCGGCAGGCTCACCTAATAAAGAATTAATTTCTGCCGAACAGGCGCGCGCGCATTTCGAAACTACGTTGGAATTTATTAATGGACCTGCGAGCAGCAGTGCTTCGTCCGTTGCGGAAACTAGTTCATCTGCAAATAGCGAAACTGTTGTTACAAGCTCATCAGCAAGCAGTGAAACTGTTGTTGTTTCAAGCTCGGGGCATACCAGTTCAGTGGATGTTGGCAGTTCAGCGAGCAGCGCAAACTCATCCGACGATGTCATTATCGTTCCAGGTTCAAGCGCTTCCAGTGCGAGCACATCAAGCTCAAATGCTTCAAGCGCTGCACCTGCAGAGACGCAGACTATTTGGAATGTATATAACGCGAATCATCACCCTGCAGCCAATGGTTCGGTTACTTTAGCTGATGGCAGCGCAACGCAGTTTACGCTTGGTAATACTGCCGATTATTTCAACGCGTTTAACGGTAGCGTTAATTTGGACACCAGCACGGCAGGTTCACTTACCAGTGGTGCTTCAATTGCCAATGTGGTGAATGCGGATGGTGTTTATCCAAAATATTTCACTTTGATCGCAGGTATTACCGGCAATGGTGATGGCTTGCGTGTGTTGGAACTGGAAGTGGCGATGGCCGATTCGGCTAAAGCGGGTAGCCGTTTAAAGACGATTTTGCGCAACGACGGCACCAACAAAGGTGTGCAGTTGGAGAGTGCAAATAATGGCGCGAGTGCTAATAGCTACGGCCTGAATATGAATACCTTTGGTATTTATCAAATTGCCGTCACCCTGACCGACGCAACGACTGGAAGTGTCCGTGTCTATCGCGATGGACAATTGTTGCCGGCCATGAGCTTAAATAATGTCACCATGCGTGCAACCAGTGCAGCTGGCGATAATTTCCTGCGTTTTGGTGAAGTGAGTGGCAGCGCGGCTTACAAATCCACTGTCGATTGGATGGTGTGGACTAACCAGGGTGCATTCAGCCCGGATGATTTATCTGGCGAATTGCCTGCAGATTTAGGCTGTGTGTATGGCTATGGTGGTTCCAACAACACCGTTACTTGTGCAAATCCTCCAGCAACTTCTTCAAGCTCAGCAGCAAATAGTTCAACAACTGACACAGGTTCTTCATCATCTGCAGCGAGCAGTATTGATTACGGTAACGCTGATGTTCGTGCACCTAAAATGGAAGGCTTTGCAGCTTATGCCGGTGTAACTGGCGGTGCAGGCGGCCCGGTAATTACCGTAACCACCGGCACTGAATTAAATGCGGCTTTGTGTGGTGCGCGTACTAAAAATAACCCGACTCCGGTAACTATTCTGGTGAATGGCACGATTAATCATGCCAACACGACTGCGCAGGGTTGTAACACCCAAGCCGATGTAATTGAAATTAAACAAACCGCAAACGTGTCGATTATCGGTGTTGGCACTAATGCTTTGTTTGATCAAATCGGCATTCATGTGCGTGAATCATCAAACGTCATCATTCAAAACGTACACGTGCGTAATGTGAAAAAAAGTGGCTCGCCAACTTCCAATGGTGGCGATGCAATTGGTTTGGAAAGTAAAGTTGATCGGGTGTGGATCGACCACAACTGGTTAGAAGCATCCGGTGGTGAAAAAGACGGTTATGACTCCTTGTTGGATATGAAATCCGGTGTAACCAACGTGACGGTTTCTTACAACAAGTTTAACGATTCCAGCCGCGCAGGCCTGGTGGGTTTTACCGATAGCGATGTGAATAACAACATCACCTTCCACCACAATTGGTACAAAAATATTGAGCAGCGCACGCCATTAATTCGCAATGCATTAGTGCATGTGTACAACAACTATTGGTCGAACGAATCGATTGATCATATGTTCCATGCTGTCAATTCACGCGCTGGCGCAAAAGCATTGGTGGAAAGTAACTATTTCTACAATGTAAACAATCCGCTGATCGCATCTGATGATTCCGATACACCCGGTTGCTGGCAAACCAATAACGACAACACAGTGCTGCCGTATATCTATTACAGCCGCACAGTGGGTAATGGCGCCTTGGTTGTTCCAACGATTGTTGATGGTCAATTGCAATCCACTTGTGCGGTCACTGTTCCTTACACAGTACAAATGGATGCAGCAAACGATGTTCCAGCAATCGTGATGGCGAATGTGGGCACTGGAAAAATTGGCAATGGTGGTGCGTCCAGCAGCTCAAGCCAGTCATCAACTGTGGTAGTTGAAAGCAGTTCTTCTATTGCGCAATCAAGTTCATCAGTTGGTAGCAGTGAAACTGTCGTTACATCAAGCAATTCAAGTGCTTCTTCCGTGAATAGCAGCGAGCAGTCAGAAGCTTCAAGTTCAGCTGCACCTGGTGCGTCGGTGTTTTATTCAGAAGACTTTAGCGGCGCAACGGCCAGCAATTTCTACACAACTTATCGTGTAAATGGCAGCGGCCAATCGCTCTATAAAAAATCGGGCGGTACACCTGTGTTTGCAGATGGCACTATAGGTTTGACGGGTGCGCGTTTTACTATTGGTGAAGCCGGTAAGGATCTGGATTTAAGCAAAGCTTATCGTTTGAGCTTTGATGTTGTGCAAGTGTCCGGTTCAGGCAAGGTACAAATCTTTGTCGATAATGCGAGCACATCGGGCACTACCATTTTTAACCAGGCGGCTAACACTCTCGCAGCAGGCCAACGTTTGGTCGTAAATTCCTCGATGGGAACGGCGGCATCGTTTATTCAAATCCGCGCGGAGAGTTCAGCTACATTAGTGCTGGATAATTTGACGATTGAATACACGGATGCAAATCCTTCCAGCAGCGCAGCATCCACAAGTAGTGCTGCGAATAATTCGTCGGCGGGCAATGTCAGTTCCGCAAACAGTTCAGCGAGTATTTCATCAGTTGCTTCATCGTCCAGCAGTTCAGCACCTTATATTCCGCCGAGTGTGAATTTGAGTGCGGACTGTATTCGCCTCGCGACCGATGCGAGCGTGAACTGGCGCGATACCTCATTGAAAACTGATCAGGAAATTGTGGCGTGTTTGTCGCAATCGCTCGGTAAGCCAGTGGGATACGGTGAAAACGCCAAAGGTGGATTTGATCCGAACGGCAACAGCAAACTCACTATCATCACCAAAAATTCCAGTGTTTCTGTCGAGCAACAATTGCTGGACGCAATTACCGGTGAAGCACACAACTGGATTGTGTTTGATAAAGTAGAATTTGCTCAGCCGCATGAAATTGGTATGTACCGTTTGGGTTGCAGCAATCCAACCGTGCAATCCATTTTGGGCGCGACCGAAGCGGAGTGTGTGAACTATACGCAGTGGTGTGCAAACAATGGCGTGAGCAGTGCAAATTGTGTAGCGCAATTTTTTAACACCGCGATGAATAAATCCAATAACCCGATTCGTAACCCGGTGATTGGCTCCAACAAAACGATTGATGGCCGGATGAGCGAGGCCTATTTCCTGTTCAGCGGTTTTGCGATTGGCAAAGACTCTACAGGTACGCCCACGCAAACCGCTAACAGTGTGATCATGACCCATTTGCGTTTCAAAGGTGCTGGCCATACCGAGGATCACTACTGCGATCCGGATATGATCCGCTCGACCGGGGCATCAAAAGATATCTGGATCCACAAGAACACTTTTGATACCACCGGCGACTCGGCATTTGATGTGAAGGTGGGTGCGCACAATGTGACTATGTCATTCAACCGTTTGGTGAATGTGAAGCGCGCGGTACTGCATGGCTCCAGCGATAGCCACACCATCGATACCCAAATCACGACGACCATGCATCACAACCAGTTCGTGACTACCGATGACAGCTATATGTTGCTCGGCAATACCCTGCGTCGCGTGCCGCTGTTGCGCCACGGTAAAACCCATATGTTCAACAATGTGTTTGTGAATTATCGCAAAGAGATTTTGAGCCTGCGGGTGGGTGCCAGTGCGTTTATGGAGGACAGTGTGTTTGTCGTGAATTCCGCGCTGCAGGAAAAGAGTTCGGTGGCCGCCTCGCTCGCGGAAATCAGCACCAACTATTTCAAAGACATCAGCGATGGTTACTTCCGCAACGACCGCAACTTCCTCTGGTTCGGCAGCGCTAGTTGCGATCTGGATAACACCACCAAAACTGCGTTGACCGCGACCAATGGCACAGTGGCGGATTTATCGCAAAATTATTCGGCCGACTCCCTGAATATGATCAACGGCTGGCGTTTTGAGGCGGGGCAGGAGTTGGTGGATTACCTGAGTGCAACGGCTGGGAAATACGGCCAAGTGCCATTTAACTCACCGCTGTCCGGTGACCGCTATTACGTTGCCGGGCTGGGCAAGGTGTCTTGCCAGTAGCGATTGCGGCAAAGCAGTTGTTGAGTAAACGTCGTACACCAAAACACCCCGGTTAATAGCCGGGGTGTTTTTGTTTGGTAGTAATGAAGTGGGGAGGGCTGCTACTTATAATCGCCTAATGCGTGGTTGCGTAAACAAACGGTCAAATTTAAACCAATGGTTCTTTTATCTTATTTAATTTGCATGTTATAAATGGCGCGTCAAATGGGATTTGCAGTGGTTTGCCTTAATCGGCTAGCAAGTGTCGGCAATGAACCTGTGAGCTGGTTGCAAATTATTTTAATA
>DATIGS010000227.1:0-10848 GCA_035481425.1 Cellvibrio sp.
CGCAGTTGGAAATCGGTGCTGACACTGGCGGTCAGTTCAAATTGATATTCGCCGGCAGTGGCCTCGCGCCAACAGCGCAATGGGTCTGCCTTATCACTTTGGTACAAACAGAGGGAGCGCGCCTGCGCGGATTGCCATTTGACTTCGAGTTCATCGCGACAAACTTCTTCGCCGGCATTTAACACACACAAACGCGGCTTGATGGAAAATTGGATCAGCGGTAGCGAGGACGAATGGTTATTCGCGGATTGATTCGCTTGATTGTTTGCGGGGAACGTATCAACTGATGAATCATCGGCATGCACATGGCTACCCGGCAACACGCCTGCCAAAAACAGGGTCGCCAGAAAAAAGGTTGGAGCAAATGATGTAGTGGCGCGTGCGCTCAGCAGATACCCATCAGAAATGGTACACCCCCCCAATGAAAACCGTGATCACCTTATTATCGTTTATTAGAGGGCTCGCTGCGATCTCATCGGGTAACTGGCGATAATTCGCCAATAAACGCACATCCCAGCGCTCTGTCAGTTGGTAATTCCAATCCACACTTGCGAGCGGCGTCCAGGCCGCGTCGGTGGCGTAAGGGCCGCGTTCATCGGCCTCGGCGGAGGTAACACCATAGTAGTAATTGATGATTTCACTGCTTTGCCAGATGGCACCAAAGGAAGTGGAGACACTGTGGCGGCCGCTCGCCCAATATTTGCCAAGCGAGATGCGCGCTTCTTCACCATAGTGGACGGCGGTGAAATCGCTCAGCAACACCAGTTGTATATCCACCAACGGCGTGTACAGGTAGTACTCCAGGCCACCCATGCCAGCGGTGTGGCGATCGCGCAGATCGCGTTCCTGTGTCGCCTGGTCTGTGGGAGCGACAAGCATATTCTTGTCGTTGATATCGATCACCGGGTTTTCTTCGGGCCCGACTTCAGTGTCGGATTTCGCTGCGGTAGCAAAGCTATTGGCATCGATAAAAAAGTTACTCGGGCTCCAGCGATGGAAATACACCTGATCGTAACTGGGGGTCGCCAGCAAGTTGAGCTGTTGGCTATCGCTCTCCCACAGAAACGCGCCAAAATCCAGGTTATCGATAAAGAAGTGCTCGCCGGTATAGTTCACCTCCGGCAGCAACACCAGTGGAATATCGGACGCGTCCTCCACCGGGTTAGTGCGCACGCCGGCACCTATGCCCAAACTAAATTGCCAGCTTCCCACCTCAACACAGTCCTCGGTTTGCGGATCGCAAGCCAGCGCACTGCCGCTGATCAGGGCAGTCGTCAACGCGGCAAACAATGTGCGTAAGGCGAGATGGCGCAAAGTCATAGGTAAACTAGGGAAAGATGGATAATCACTGGGTTTATTTATAAATGTTTTTCGTACCAGATGCTGTAATGATTTGTGCCCCGGAAGCAGCTATTACAATTTATTACAAGTTTCGCGCTGCTTCCGCTGCGTTTTTATCGTTTCTGCATCGGGCGAACCGCATCAGGGCGGCAAGGATACCAGCAATCCACGCCTGTCCGGCAATGGCTAACGCATAAAAAAGCCGGGGGAATCTACTATTCGCCCGGCTGACTTTATGGGTAGCGCTTATAGGGTTGCTGCACGGTTTAGCGATGTTTGATCTTATCGCCTTCTTTCAAGCCTTCCAGGATTTCGATATTAATGCCATCGGAAATACCGGTTTTAATTTCGCGCTTCTCAAATTTTTGCGGGCCAGTTTCAACTTCGACAAATTGCTTTTTCTCCTCAACGATTAAATTGCCCTCGTTGATCGCAACCACATTTTCCTTTTTATCCAGCACTATGTCGGCATTGGCACTGTAGTTCGAGCGCAGGAATAATTTTTCACTCAGTTTTACCGCGGCGCGAATCTGGAACTTGATTGTGCCCTGGTCAGTAACCCCTTTTGGTGAAATATATTCGAGGATCGCTGTGAAGGGCTCACCTTCAAGCGCGCCCACATCGAGCACCAGCTCCATACCCTCACGGATTTTACCTACTTCCGATTCATCGACCATGCCTTCAAAAATCATGTCGTTCATATCGGCGAGTGTGGCGATAGTAGTACCTGCACCAAACGAACTGGTCTCTACAATAAATGCGCCTTCTTTATAGGGCAGATCCAGAATCATACCGGTGACGGTAGCGGGAATCATGTTGGAAACCTTATCGGATTTTTTGGTCGCACCGGATTTCATCAACAGCAAATTATTTTCTGCCGAGGTTACGGCTTCTTTCTGCAAATCGTAATTCAGCAAAAACTTGTTGTATTCCGACGCTGATATTAATTTTTCAGAAAACAGTTTTTTCTGCCGCTCGTATTCATCCGTCGCATTTTTCAAATTCAACTTGGCAGTTTCCAGCTGCGACTCTGCCTGGTTGAGCATTACCATATTCGGTGCGAGGGTGATCTTGGCGATGATATCGCCCTTACTTACATTTTGACCCGCAACCACGTAGAGTTTTTCGACCACACCGGACACTTGCGATTTTATTTCCACTTCGCGGCGTGGAATCACTTTACCCACCGCAACCGTCTTTTTAACAATAGTGGTTTTAAATACGGCATCCGAGGTATAGGTGATGGGCTTCTCCTGGGATTTGTTATACAGAAACACCGCTGTGCCGATAAACACAACCGCGATCAAACCCAATACTACGTACCAGATAAACTTTTTCATGGTGTCCTTCTTTCTTTAGATTGCTGTTAAAAATAAATTCCGAAAAACTTGTTGGTAAATCCTATTCGTCTTGCAACGCCACGATGGGATTTACCCCCGCTGCTTTCGCCGCGGGCATAACCGAGGCGAGTAAACCCGAGATCACTAACACCAGCAGCGCGGCAAATGCAGTGGCAAACTCAACTTCCGGCTTGCCAAAAAATCCTGCTTTGCCGCCGGTGGCATCCAATAATTTTCCTACGCCTTCCAAAATCAAAACGCCTGCGACCAAACCCAAATAACCCGCAACGGTGGTAATAAAAATTGATTCCTGCACGATCATGCCGACAATCGAATTGGGCGTAGCACCCAGGGCTTTGCGTAAACCGATTTCACGTGTGCGCTCTTTCACCACAATTAGCATGATATTGCCCACCCCAATGGCGCCGGCCATGATGGTGCCAATCGCCACTACCCAACTGAAAACGGCAATACCGGTAAATAATCCTTCGATCTTGTCGAACTCGTCTTGCAAATTAAAACTGCCAAATACACCCGCATCAGTGGGATCCACTTTTTTAATTTCAGCGAGGTATTTTTTAACATCCGCTTCCGCAACGCGGGCATGGATACCGGGTTTGGGTTGAACCACTAAACTGCCAATGGCACCGACCTGGTTAAAGGCATACCGCAAGGTGTCGTTCGGCAGATAAATTTTTTCTTCTTCCTGCTGCTGGTTACCGTTCGCCAGGGATTCAAACACACCCACCACTTTAAAACTGATGCCATTGATGGTGATGTCCGCACCGATCGGGTTTTTATCGTCCGCAAATAATTGCGTGCGCACCCGGGTTCCAATAATCACTGTCTTGCGTTTTTCCAGATCATCAAACTCGTTAAAGTAACGCCCCTCTTTCATGCGCAAGGAATGGATGTTCTCCATGTGCGCGTGTGTGCCTTCAATATAGAAAGTGCCGTTTTTATCTTTGTATACGGTATACGGTGGTGTACCACTCCAGATGCCCACTGAATTTTGCCCGCGCACAAAACCGACACTGGGGACATTTTTTTCGATGGTTTCTACATCTTCCGGTTTAAGCGATATTTGCCGGCCAATGGGCATACCCAGATAAGGCAATTGGGTATTACCTTTAATCCACACAAACACAATATTGGGTACGCGCGGAAAACCTTCATTCACACCGTTTTGCAAACCCTTGCCCGCACCCAGCAATAAGGTGAGCATGAAGATGCCCCAGAACACCCCGAACGCCGTCAAGCCGGTGCGCAATTTATGTTGGCCAAGGGTTTTAAAAATCTCTTGCCACTTTTCGGTATCGATAATCATCAGTGGCTCCTGTTAATCTGCGCGCATGGCTTCAATCGGCATAATTTTCGCAGCGCGCAACGCGGGCATTAATCCAGCGAGGGCACCAATCACCACCAGCAAAATAATGGCGGTCACTGCCACCTGGAAATTAATTTCCGGATTTTTAAAAAACGGCAATTGTGCGCCCACCGAATTCAATGCAAACGCCACAAGTTCAATCAAGCCAACACCCATCACCAAACCGGTATAACCAGCAATGCTGGTTACCAAAATGGATTCAAACAACAGCGTGCTCACAATACTGAACGGTGTTGCTCCCAACGCTTTGCGAATACCAATTTCGCGGGTGCGCTCTTTAACCGTGATAATCATGATATTGCTCACACCCACGATTCCCGCCATCAAAGTACCCAAGCCGACAAACCAGATAATGGCGTTGATACCAAAAAATAACCCATTCACCATTTTGGCTGGCTCGGCCATATTGAATGAATTGATCGCGCGCTTATCTTCCGGGGATACCGAGTGACGCCGCTTCAACAATTCGATGACTTTTTTCTCCAGTTCAAAACCATCAACACCTGCCTGCGGACGCAACCAGATAGACGCGATCTTGTTGCTGGTGCCAAATAATTTTTGGAAGGTTGTTGAAGGGATATAAACCCGTTCGCTATCGCGCCCGCGATTTCCCTTGTCATAAAACACACCGGCGACTTTCATTACCACACCGTTTACTTTTACTTCCTTGCCTACCGGATCTACATCTTTGCCAAACACGCGTTCGACCACCACCGTACCCAGCAGCGCAATTTTTCGTGTTTCAGTTTCATCGAGCGAATTCATTTTGCGGCCGATGGTAAATGGCACACTTTCCTTGATTTCAAAAAACTCGTCGGGCACTCCCTGCACTTCAAAATTGCCGACTTTAGTTCCGTTGACTATGGCTACACCGCGTCGATCATTTTCGGATGAAATAACCCTGATTCCGGGAACTTGTTGTTTAATCGCCTCAACATCTTCCAGTGTTAAATCGATGGCCCGCCCCAAGCCCATACCGTTGTAGGCAACCGAGGTTGAGCCGGTGTAAACCACAATAAAATCCAGCACATCCGAACCAAAATCCTCGTAAACACCGTTTTGCATTCCGCGCCCGGCACCGAGCAACAACATCAACATAAATATTCCCCAGAACACACCAAACGCGGTGAGCCCGGTGCGCAATTTATTCATGCGCAGCGTGTAGAGAATTTCTTGCAAACTATCGATCATAAAAATTGCCCAGGATTATTTTCTAACCCGCTTTTTATTCGCGCGTTTTTAACACACTCGTTTTTTAACCCAGGATCTCTTCTTCATCCTGATCGGCAATTTCATCCGCAAGATGTGAGTGATGATGGTGACCAGAGACAATCAAACCATCTTTCAAAATAATCTGGCGTTCGGTTTGGTCGGCAATATCCTGTTCGTGCGTCACTATAACGATGGTATTGCCCAGTTGATGGACCTCTTTCATCAAGGCCATCACTTCTTGTGTGGTTTGGCTATCAAGCGCACCTGTGGGTTCGTCCGCAAGGATGACTTTGGGTTTAGTCACCAGCGCACGGGCAATTGCCACACGCTGTTTTTGTCCGCCGGATAATTCATTGGGCATGTGCTTGGCACGATGGGAAAGCCCCACCATTTCCAAATATTGGTCGGCGCGGTAGTTGCGCTCTTTGCGACCCACGCCCTGATAGTACAAAGGCAGAGCCACATTTTCGGTAGCATTTTTAAAGGGCAATAAATTGAATGACTGGAATACGAAACCCAATAATTCATTGCGCATTTTCGCGGCGGTTTTTTCTTTGAGATTTTTAACTTCGCGCCCGGCGAGGAAGTAATCGCCTTTATCGTGCGTATCCAAAATCCCGAGAATATTCAGCAGCGTCGATTTACCCGAGCCGGATGAACCCATAATCGACACCAGCTCACCTTCGCGGATATGCAGGTCAATGCCTTTGAGCACATGCAATGGCTGTTCACCGGAGTGGTAATACTTGTGGATGTTGTGCAGTTTGATCATGGTGGCTTCCTGTTATTCATTACTATTGAGCCTTGGTATGGCGCAATAGCTTAGAGGCTTTTAAACAAATATCCGATTTTTTTACCTTGGCTTTACACTTTCATGACAAGTGTCAGCGCGGCCGGATTTTGCAATGTGCCTGTGTTAATCCATTGGATGGTTAAAGGCTGGTTTTGGATTCAGTTACATTAAAAAAATTTCTGCTTTGCGTAATTCACGTTTTTATTCATCCTGCAGCGCAGTAATAGGGTTGACCGAAGCCGCTTTCATTGCCGGCAGTAATGCTGCCAACACGCCGGTAATCACCAATACTGCAAGCGCCAGCAAGGCAATATTGATATCGATATAGGGCGATGCAAATATGCCATCACCCTGCCCCAGGTTTACCAGCAATGTGCGTATTCCTTCCAGCAACAATACGCCGGCAACCAAACCGGCGTAACCGGCGATCAGGGTAATCACCAGGGATTCATGGATAATCATCAAGCTGATATTGGTGGGAGTCGCACCCATGGCTTTGCGCAAGCCGATTTCACGGGTGCGCTCTTTTACTACTACCAACATAATATTGCCGACGCCGATTACTCCCGCGATGATCGTGCCTATGGCAACCATCCAGCTAAAACCCAATATGCCGTTAATCAGGCCGCGGTTTTCCTGGTAGTTTTGCTCCATATTAAAACCGCCGATCACACCTGAGTCATCCGGGTGGATTTTTTTGCGTTCATATAAAAATTTTTTTACATCGCGCTCCAAATCAAAAGGATTCACACCAGGCTTGGGTGAAAAAAATAGAATCTGGAATGAATCCATTTGGTTGAACGCCTGGCGCAAAGTTTCATTGGGAATATAAATACGGCTATTGTTTTGTTGGGCGTTATCACCCGGTTCTTTGGAGCGGCTAATGCCGACAATTTTGAATTTCACTCCATTGATATCAATTGACTCGCCGATGGGGTTTTTGCCATTTTTAAACAGCACTTCCTGCACGCGCGTTCCTATTACGGCAATTTTGCGTTTTTCTTTTTCATCGAGATCGTTGATATAACGGCCTTCGATCAGCTTGATAAATTCAAACGCCTCCCAGCCCTGGTGCGTACCCATAACCGCAAATGAACCGCTCTCTTTGCCGTAAACAACATATTGCGCTGCACCCCAATTACCGAGATTATTTTTTCCGTCGATCAACTGCACACCCGGTATTGACTGGCGAATTGCTTCAACATCAGCCGGCGTAAATGTAATCATGCGCCCCTTGCCCAAGCCTTTGTATTCCAATTGGGTGTTATTGGATGGCCAGAACAGGATTACGCTTTTTGCATCGCCAAAAATGTTTTCAATTTTGGTTCCAAAGCCAGTGCCAAAGCCAAGCAGTATCACCAACATAAAAATGCCCCAGAAAACCCCGAAGGCGGTAAGACCGGTGCGCAATTTTTGTTTGCGTAAACTGGTGATGATTTCCTGCCACTTATCCCAATCAAACATGGTGCGCTCCCTACTCTGCTTTCATCGCTTCAATGGGGGTAATGCGCGCTGCGCGCAACGCTGGCATTAATCCGGCAATCACACCCGCAGCAATCAATAACATGAGTGCACTCGCGGCAATTCCCATATCAATTTCCGGCTGGCGAAAAAATGGTAATTCGATTTTCATTTTGGTGAGTAAGGCCGAAACACCTTCCAAAATTGCAACGCCTAACACCAAACCTGAATAACCGGCGATGCTCGTTACCAACACTGATTCAAATAACAAGCTGCCAACAATGGAATTGGGATTTGCGCCCAGCGCTTTGCGAATGCCGATTTCGCGCGTGCGTTCCTTTACGGTGATGATCATGATGTTACTCACGCCCACAATCCCCGCGAGCAAAGTGCCTATGCCCACCAGCCAGATAAACATATTCAAACCGGTGAACATCGCATTCAAGTCTGCCGCTTCGCGCGCTTTATTGCTCACCTCAATTGCACGCACATCATCGGGTGCGATTTTGTGGCGCTGTTTGAGTAGCGCCATAATATCTTCTTCCAGTTTTATCCCATCCACGCCCGGTTTCGGGCGCACGGTAATCAGGTCAACAATCTGCCCACCGCCAAACGCTTTTTTAAATGCAGTCACCGGCATATAGATGCGTTCAGACATGCGTCCCTGATTACCTTTATCGAAAAATATTCCAATGACTTTAAATGAGATGCCGTTGATCTGGATTTCTTTGCCGATCGCTTCCAGATGTGTCGTAAACAATCGCTCGCTTACTCGAGTGCCTATTACCACCACTTTGCGGTTGTCATCTTCATCCAGGTAATTCAAGCGGCGGCCATCATCAAAGCGTACTTTTTCCTTGATATTAAAATACTGGTCGGCTACGCCCAGCACGCCGAAGCTGCCCGACTTGGTGCCATAGGTAATAGAAATATCGGAATTCATAAATGAACCGAGCGGATTTTCGCTCGAGAGAAAACGCACGCCGGGAATTTGCTGGCGAATTGCCGCCATATCGGATTGGGTGAGTTGTATCTGCCGGCCAATCGGCAAACCCATATAAGGAACAGACGTTGTGCTGGGGAAAATCCAAATGGAATCAGCAACATCGTTGCTCCAGCCATCGGCAAATGCTTTTTCCATTCCGCGCCCGGCACCGAGCAGCAGAATTAACATCAATATCCCCCAGAACACACCGAAGGCGGTAAGCCCGGTACGCAGTTTGTTCTGACGCAAACTAAAGAGGATTTCTTGCAGGCTATCCATATGATTTCCCAATCAAATCTTGTAGTAACACAGAAGCGTTTAGGCATTTGACGCAGCCACCGCTCTTTTGGATTCACTTCCACACCTTTATTTGCTGCACCGGCAAACCGCGCGCATCAGATTGGCAAATTACCACAGAGTTCCAGCGCGCCACTAGATTTTGCTTCCGCAACGCCCGCGCTGCCAAAAATCCCCCGGCAAGCCGGGGGCAACACACGGAGAGAAACCAGATTCCCGGATTGGGGGGAACAGGAATTTGGTTTGCTCAATCGATTGGATGTGTGAATGGGGAGTTTGGATTCAGAACTATAGTTTTTCATTGTTAAAAAACTCTCCTGTTTAGATGAATCTTTCTAACCGAAGCTCTTATCGCTAAGATGCTTTCGTCCAAGCAATTGGATATCACATAACCAAAGCTCTTTTTAATAACGCTGGTCCCGAATCATTCGGGCTCCCAATGGATAGGATGAAAATAATGATTATACGTTTAGGATGCTTCTTATTTAGTCTTTTGTGCGTTCCCACAACTGCAACAGCTGCCATCGTTAATATCGAATATTCCGCACATGTTTATGCCACCACCGGCGATGGTCTGGGCTATGCAGAAGGGGATCTGTTTTCAGGGAAATTTGTCATTGATACGTCGAAAGTGCAAGGCAAAGCTTTTGAGCAAACCAATGAGAATGAAGTTTGGTATTACGGTTCACTTTCGTCAGGAATGCTGCAAAGCAATTTCATGGTGGGCTCTGACTCGGATTATATTGATTATCTTCGAATTCAGAACGACCCTGATTTTGACGATGAAATAATTTTAGATAAAGTCATCAACGCTTACGGTTCTACGCTGGAAAGCATGGGAATACATTTTCGTTTTGCGGGGCTGGATTGGATTTCTGATTTGTCGCTGAATAATATCAACCTTATTTCCAACGAAGGCGGATACTCAAATGGCGGCTTCGCGCGTATTGATATGGATGACTGGTCTGTTATTGACAGCGCCAATTTCTGGTTAGACTCCTTAACAATTGTCTCCAGCTCCACCGACGTATCTGAACCAGCGCCATTCATTCTTTTGGCAATTGGATTAGCCGGACTTCTTACACGCCGCCGTGCGACTTGAGAATTCATTTAATTAACGCAAAAAAAAGCGCAGCCGATTTTCATCGGCTGCGCTTTTGTCTAACACGTTTGCTTGTTTTACACGGTGCTCTTAGTTAACGGCACCACTGCGGTTCACTCCATTGATCAGCGCTTTTACCGCTGAGGTGATGATGTTGCGATCTTGCCCAACACCATAAACGGGTTTGCCGTTTTTCACTTTGATTTCTACATAAGTCACTGCAGCCACATCGGAGCCTTCACCGACTGAGTGCTCGTGGTAATCAATCACGCTGACTTCACCGTCGATAAACTGGCTGATCGCGTGAGCCGCTGCATCGATTGGGCCATTGCCACTGCCGCTGATTTGCACTGTTTGGTTTTGGTGCTGGGCGTGGATAACAATATCGACCTGATGGTTGTCATCCTGCTCGGTGAACTTGCTCGATTGATAAGTGATGGGCGCATTCACCGCAAAATATTCATCGTTAAAAATTTTTACGATATCGCTCGCCTTCACTTCTTTACCGGTGCTGTCGCTAACTTTTTGCACTACCGAACTGAATTCAATTTGCAAACGACGCGGTAATTGCAAGCCGGCTTCTTGCTGCAACAAGAAACTCACTCCGCCTTTACCGGATTGCGCGTTCACACGCACCACCGCATCGTAACTGCGATTCAAATCTGCCGGGTCGATTGGCAAGTAAGGCACTTCCCACAACGCATCTTTTTTCTGAACAGCAAAACCTTTTTTGATCGCATCCTGATGCGATCCAGAGAAAGCAGTAAATACCAACTCACCCGCATAGGGATGGCGTGGGTGCACGGGCAATTGGGTGCATTCTTCATGCAATTTGCGCACGCGGTCGATGTCGGAAAAATCCAACCCGGGATTCACACCCTGCGAATACAAATTCATCGCCAGGGTCACCAAACATACGTTACCGGTGCG
>DATIGS010000228.1:0-6629 GCA_035481425.1 Cellvibrio sp.
TGCTGCGCCCTGATCTGGTGGTAGATTTTCTGACCTTCATTCATTTCTGCGAGGGGTTATGACTCCGGCACTCTCACTAAGAAACCTGCGTAAAGTTTACAACGAAAAATTCGAAGCCCTAAAAGGTATTTCACTGGATGTGATGCCAGGTGATTTCTTTGCCATGCTTGGGCCTAATGGTGCAGGCAAATCTACCACCATTGGTATTGTCAGTTCCTTGGTGCGTAAAACATCGGGTACAGTTGAGGTTTTCGGTAAAAATGTTGATACCGATTTTTCGATTGCAAAAAAATATCTCGGTGTTGTGCCGCAAGAATTCAATTTCAGTATGTTTGAAAAAGTGGAAGACATAGTCTTGCAACAAGCGGGATATTATGGCCTGCCACGAAAACAAGCATTATCTCAATGCGAAAAATATCTAAAGCAGCTGAGTTTGTGGGATAAGCGCCATACTCCGGCGCGAATGTTATCGGGTGGTATGAAGCGGCGATTGATGATCGCACGGGCCCTAGTGCATGAGCCGCAATTGTTAATTCTCGATGAGCCAACCGCAGGTGTTGATATAGAGCTGCGTCGATCCATGTGGGAATTTTTGCGTGAAATTAATGCGGCCGGTACAACCATCATTCTGACAACTCACTATCTGGAAGAAGCTGAAAGCCTGTGTCGCAATGTGGCGATTATTGACCAGGGTGTGATAGTTAAAAACACCAGTATCAAAAGTTTATTGCAGCAGCTTAATAAAGAAGTATTTATTTTCGATGTGTCAGGAAATTTACAAGTATTACCTGTGTTGACCGGGCATCGAGTCGCGCAGATTGATGAGCATTCTTTCGAAGTAGAAGTGGACAAAGGGCAATCGCTCAATGCCGTATTTAGCCAACTAACTGCGCAGGGAATTGATGTTGTGAGCATGCGCAACAAGGCCAATCGCTTGGAGGAATTGTTCGTGTCCATGGTTAATGCAAATAAAGACTTGGCTGACGCCGCGCAAAAAGAGGTGCAATCATGAGCTTACAAGAGCAGTGGATTGCATTTTTAACGATTTTGCGCAAAGAAATAAAACGTTTTACCCGTATCTGGATTCAAACATTATTACCACCTGCCATCACAATGATTTTATATTTTGTGATTTTTGGAAAGTTAATTGGCAGTCGCATTGGCGATATGGCTGGCTTTAGTTATATCGAGTTTGTTGCACCAGGACTGATCATGATGGCGGTAATTACTAACGCTTATGCCAATGTGTCCTCGTCTTTTTTTAGCGCAAAATTTCAACGTAGTATTGAAGAGTTATTGGTATCACCGACACCCAATTATATTATTTTGCTTGGTTATGTTATGGGTGGTGTTGCGCGGGGTATGGCAGTGGGGCTGATTGTGACCCTTATGTCGTTATTCTTTACGACTTTATCTATTCACCATTGGGGTACTACTTTATTTATTGTATTTATGACCTCGGTATTATTTTCATTGGCAGGATTTATTAATGCGATTTATGCCAATACCTTTGATGATGTGTCTATTATTCCGACCTTTGTTTTAACGCCACTAACTTACTTTGGTGGTGTGTTCTATTCGATTCATCTGTTGCCAGAGTTTTGGCAAAACGTGTCGATGTTTAATCCAATCCTGCACATGGTGAATGGCTTTCGCTATGGCATGTTAGGGGTTAGCGATGTGCACATAACTGCGGCGTTGATAGGATTAACTGTCTGCGTAATGATTTTATTCGTCATAGCCATGCATTTATTAAAAACCGGCAAGCGTTTAAGGGCCTAATGGGCAGGAGTTGATATGAGTCATAATCCACTAGGACAACAAACCGATTATGTTTCAGTTTATGCGCCGCATCTGTTATTTCCTATCCCGCGCGCAGAGTCGCGTAGTTTGTTAGGAATAGGTGAGGAGCTGTCGTTTTATGGCGCGGATATCTGGACTGGCTATGAGTTATCCTGGTTGGATCCATTAGGTAAACCTGTTGTCGCGATTGCTGAATTTTTTATTCCCTGCACCAGCGAATTTATTGTTGAGTCAAAATCTTTCAAGCTCTATTTAAATTCATTGAATCAAACGCGCTTTGAAAATGCAGCAGAAGTAGAGGCGTTGATCGCCAAAGATTTATCGCGGCTGACCAATGCAGATGTGCAGGTCAATCTGTTGACCTTAACGGCCTCAGTTCGAGCTGCGCGACACTTGTCCGAAATTGTCGAAGTGAACGCTGAGCTATTGGATGAATTACCGGTGGCTATTGATACTTATCATCCCGCACCTGAATTGCTTGCAACGGAAGCGGACGTGGTGGATGAAAGCCTGGTGAGCCATCTATTGAAAACCAATTGTCCGGTAACCGGCCAGCCGGACTGGGCTAGCCTTGTGATTCGTTACAGGGGAAAGAAAATCCAGCGCGAGAGTTTGTTGCGCTACATCATTTCATTTCGTGAGCATCAGGATTTTCACGAGCACTGTGTCGAACGGATTTTTAGTGATATTGCGCGTGTTTGTAAGCCTGAGGAATTAACGGTCTATGCGCGTTATACGCGGCGGGGCGGGTTGGATATTAATCCGTATCGTTCGAGTAATCCGCATGCAAAACCGGAATTGTTGCGCTTGATTCGCCAGTAGCGCCTGAGCGCCACTGGAAACACTTATACGATTACTTTGTCTTTCAGGCGACTGGCTGCTTTTTCAAGTGATTCGATCACTTTCTGTTTGTCGTAATTGCGCACCTTGTCCATGTCCAGATACATGGAGAAACCTTCGGCGCGATCTTCAAAGTAACTTTGGTTTTTGCCCATCTCTTTGCGCAGGTCTGCCACTTGGTAGACCTTAACGGGCAAAGAGAATCCTTTCACCTGAATCTCGCCCTTGTCGCGGCACATGACGGTGTCTTTTACCAATGACCAGGTTTCGTGCGAGATTAAAATTTCATCCGGTTCTGCGGCTGATTCAAGGCGGCTGGCGAGGTTAACCTGGGTGCCCAAGACGGTGTAATCCAGATGGTTGGACGTGCCGAAAGTACCTACTGTGCAATAGCCGGTATTGATGCCCATGCGGACTTGCAATGGCTTTTTGATGCCTTGGTTAAACCATTCAACTTGCATTGATTTGATGCGCTTCTTCATCGCAATCGCCATGGCTACACAGCGAGTGGCATCATCTTTTACGCCTTTACTGGCGCTGTCACCAAATAGCACCATGATCCCGTCGCCCATAAACTTATCGATAGTGCCACCGTAATGGGCAACGATTTTGGACATTTCAGTGAGGTAATGATTGAGCAATTCAGTTAAGGCTTCAGCCTCAATTTCTTCTGACAGCTGACTGAAATCTTTAATGTCAGAAAAAAATACACTAATGCGTTTGCGTTCCGCTTGCAGATTTTTGTCGTCGCCGCGATTGATTGCTTGCCACACCGTAGGTGGTAAATAACGCGACAATTTATAAGCCCGGATCTTATGCCACTTTTGTTCGTTTTCGAGTTGTTTCTGGCTGATCATTAACTTGTGGAAACGCTGGTGCATATAAATCGCATAAACCAGGAAATAGGTGGCCACGCCAATCAGGCTGGCTGCACTAATTTCGATGCTGCTGGAGAGGACTAACTGCGGTTTGTGAATGATCAGGCTCAGGATCACACCTACGGCAAAGGCCGTATTGTCTTCCATTAGTTTGCGTACGCCGCCACTGATTAGCGCGTTGAACTGAATCATTGTCAGAAACATTACGCAGGGCAGGATGCTAAAGTCGGTGAGGCTAAGCACGATACCAATTAATGCTGCATCCACATGCGAGAGCCAACGGTTGACGCGGCTCATTTGCTCGGGAAGCAATTTGCGGGTGAAGTGATAGGTGGCGTAGGCATAGGCCAACAACAGGACAATGACACCCATCAAGGTGCTGCTGGGATGATCCCAATTAACAAACGAGGCCAGGGTCCCGGAGGCGGCAAAGCAAATAAGTGCGCGGAAATAATACTGTTGTATAGGTGATTCGGTATACAGCTGCTGACTGTCGGTCTTGCTATTCATTGGATTAAAACCTTGTTGTTATTTAGTCAGTAAGTTAATCCCTGCGAAGACGCAATCACGCTTACCCAAGCTCGTGGATTAAACGGGTTTTTGCTGGAAATGTCTACTTATTGCGGGGGTATCGCGGAATTTTTCAGGGTTCTTATTATTTAAATTTCAATTCCAGATATTTTTCTTCCAGTTCGGTATATTGCCTGCGCAATTCGGCAAATTCCGTCTGGATTTTTTGGAGGTTTTCCGGATTGGTCGCTGACTTGCTATTGGCCAGCTCATGATCACTTTTAAGCTGGTCATTTTCTCGCTCCAATGTTTCCAAGTTATCCAGTAGCTCTTTGCTTTCGTGAGTAAAATTTTGTAGCGTTTCTTTGATGCGTTGATTTTCCTCTTCGAGTTCATGCTCGTGCTTAATGATTTCTTCCTGTTTGGCGATTTGTTCATGGGCCTTATTGAGTTCATCTTCGAGTAACTGCACACAGGTGTCCGACTCTTGCACAAAGCGCACTTGTCGCTGTAGTTGCTGCTCCAACTCTTTAATAACGAGATCTTTTGCTTCTGCGGTGATCGCTTCTTCCAACTTCCGTTGCAACGTACTGATGACCCTATATTGGTCTGCGGCAACATTGCGCAGTTTCATTATTTCTTCTGCCGCGCGCGGATCCTGGCGGATGATATTTATCGTTTTGCTCTCAATCGGTTGCCCGGTAATGGCGACGGCAGAAGTGTGCATATACTGGGCTATATCGTTATAACTGGCGCCATATTGTCCGAGTAGCATTTCGTAACGCTCGCGATCTGCCATGTCGCTTCTCATTGCATAGAGTTCGTTATAGTAACCTTGTGCGTTGGCCTGGGCTTCCTCCCAGCGTTTCTCCAAATCAAAAAACAACCTCTTAAATTTCTCCAGATTCTCAACGCGCTTCTTATACATCTCCAGCTCATCGCTGCTGGCAGATTCAGGTGACGTATCCAGCGGAAGGTCAAAGCTGTTATCTGCAATCGATAGAAGTAGTGGCTCCAATGTCTGCCGAAAAACATTCCAGTAACCTTCGCTGCCCGGTACTTCTGTAGTCCCCAATGCTTCCGCATGTAAAAATGCATGGCGCAAGGCCACTATGCGTTGATTGATGGGTTGCTCCGCAGATTGAGCCTTGGTGATATCCCCGCGTGGGGCAATCAGGGCAAAGCGATCCTGGGTTAATTCCAGTTGCTCGTTCACCAACTGTTTATAGGATTTTCCCTTGTTATTTGAAGGTGTGCTGGTTTTTATTGTTTCGAGCAGCTCGCGTAGTTTTTCCTGTTGTTGCCGGACTAATTTCTTTTGCTTCAATGAATGAAAAACCAGCGCAGCGGCAGCGATAAGCAATACCAGATAGATTTCTATAGCTATTCCGAGAACGAGTGGGGGTACCTGCATAATAATTATTGGCCGCAAGGAATTTGGTGGGCGAGTAGAATGAGCAACTTTGCCGTTTCAACCAACTCTATAATTGCTGGTTGGCGTATCTGGCTGAAAGTATGGTACAGATTCGACCAATATTCGACTCCGTCATACTATCGAGCAGGCAAGGGTTGGCTTGAGTACTAAATGATTTTATTAACGAGGTTTCCGGTTTATGGATGCAATTACGGCTTTACACCAACGAGTATCAACCCCCAGGCTCACAGCGCCAGCGCCGACACCAGAACAATTGAATGAATTGTTCAAGGCAGCTATACGTGCTGCTGATCACGGCAACATGCGTCCGTGGCGGTTTTTGATTGTCGAGGGTGAAGGGCTTACCAGGCTTGGCGAACTATTTGCCTCGGCCGCCACAGCGAAGAACCCGGAGATAACGCCAGCAGAACTGGAACGCTGTCATGCAATGCCAAAGCGTGCGCCTATGATCATTATCGCCATCGCCAAATGTCAGCCCAATCCCAAGGTGCCAGAGATTGAACAGGTGATTGCAGCTGGTGCGGCTACCCAGAACCTCCTGAACGCAGCCTTTGCAACGGGTGTGGGCGCTGTTTGGCGTACGGGCGACATGGCTTACGACCCACTGGTCAAAAAAGGCTTGGGTTTGGGGGAAGGTGAAGAGGTTATCGGCTTCATTTACGTTGGTACTCCCACGGTTCCACCACATGCTCCGCGCGAACAAAATCCAGCGGATTTTTTTAGTGCATGGCCGCAGGAATAAGATTGCGTTTGCATGCTTGCTTGTGTACATTAGCGCGCCTTCGCAGGGGCAGCTGTATTGCTCGATGCGATGAACCGGTGAGATGTCCGAGTGGCCGAAGGAGCACGCCTGGAAAGTGTGTATACCGCAAGGTATCGAGGGTTCGACTCCCTCTCTCACCGCCATCTTTAGCAAGGCCTAACTGTACAGTCCGCGCGCAACAGTTTGTTGTTTGTACAGGTTGATCGAAATTTGTATTTCATTGATTTATAAAGCATTAATTTGAAAGTTTCACGAAAGAAAATCAAATAAATGCTTGACTCACTGAACTCCGGTCAATAGAATGCGCGCCTCAACAACGCACTCGTAGCTCAGCTGGATAGAGTACTCGGCTACGAACCGAGCGGTCGGAGGTTCGAATCCTCCCGAGTGCGCCATATAG
>DATIGS010000229.1:0-4119 GCA_035481425.1 Cellvibrio sp.
GATGCCAAGTTGGCAAAATCGTATGCACGGGTAGCTGCGTCGCCGGTCTCACCATTCTTAACAGCAGGCATTACACGACCATTCAAGGTCACCATGTTCAACTCTGCACCGATACCACGCGCGGTTACCTGTGAGCCTTCACCGTCTGAGCGGTTGATCGAAAGACCGGTAATACGCTGTAAAGATTCAGCGAGGTTTGAGTCTGGCATTTTACCGATGTCTTCTGCAGAGATCGCATCAACAACACCGACCGCATTACGTTTAGTATCCATCGCTTGCACAACAGAAGCACGAATACCAGTAACCATTACCTCTTCTACAGTGCCATCTTGTGCATAAACAACGCCACCAAAGCTGGCGGCAGATGCGATAGCAGTAGTCAAAAGTTTTTTCTTGAAGCTTATAGTTTTGTACATGGAGCTCTCCTTTATTATCGACAGGAATTATGATTTTCCGGTACACCTATGCCCGAACTGCCATCTAGGTAGATTTAGGTTCAAACATTTCCGCCCTCAGGATGAAGACGAATTCTTTCAATATTTTGATTATCTTTTTGCTGTTCTAACTCTAGAACACGTTTTCAAATATAAAACCGAAAAATAGACTTTTTTATAGGCAAATATTTATTTTTGACGAACGACCATAATAATTATTGTGGTCCAGATCAATTTGCGCATAAAACTACTACTATGTGACAGCGCTGTCAATTAATTGAAGAATGATATCAGTGTAAATTTAAGCAAGGTGTTTTACCTGCGCGTTATGGTCAAAATGACTCAATTCATCGCCGAAACGTGGCTTTTTTAGAGTCGCCAATCTATGGGTAATTTGCTGCAGCTCTGCAGGTACTGGTTAGTCGCCGAGAAGTGACCGCAACCGATGAAGCCGCGATGCGCCGATAATGGCGAAGGATGTGGAGCCTTAAGAACCAAATGCTTTTGAGTGTCGATAAAGGCAGCCTTCTTTTGGGCATAGCTACCCCAAAGGAGAAACACCACCCCACGACATTGGTCATTAACCAATTGGATAGCTTTGTCAGTAAAGATTTCCCATCCTCGGCCCTGATGGGAGCCAGCCCTTCCCTGTTCTACTGTCAGAGTGGCATTGAGCAATAAAACTCCCTGATTCGCCCAAGACTGCAGACAACCATGGCCCGGAATGTCCATTCCAAGATCGCGGCGCAGTTCTTTGAACATATTTTGCAGCGATGGTGGAGGCTGAATACCTGGCTGCACTGAAAAACACAATCCGTGAGCCTGATTGGGTCCGTGATATGGGTCCTGCCCTAAAATTACTACCTTAACCTGGTCAAGCGGCGTGGAGTTAAACGCATTGAAAATATTACTCGAAGCGGGATAAATAACCTTGTGCTGTTGCTTTTCAGTCAATAAAAAAGCTTTTAGATTTTTCATATAAGGCTGCTCGAACTCGACAGCCAGATGCGTTAGCCAACTGGGGTGAAGATCAATTTTTTTGTTGCTGTTCGACATAGTTATTCCACCCTAGAAATAAAAAACCCGGCAAGAAGCCGGGCTTTTTACAAGACTCGAAGCTAAAAGTAAAACTTAGAGCTTGTCAGCATTTTCTGCCAGATACTTGGCAACACCTGCAGGTGACGCGTCCATACCTTTATCACCATCTTTCCAGCCAGCAGGGCAAACTTCACCATGCTGCTCATGGAAAATCAATGCGTCAACGGTACGGATGGTTTCGTCAATGTTACGACCGATCGGCAAGTCGTTAACAATTTGTGAACGCACAACACCAGCTTCGTCGATGATGAAAGTACCACGGAAAGCAACGCCGTCAGCAGATTCAACATCAAATGCTTTTGCAATTTCGTGCTTAACGTCAGCAACCAAAGTGTATTTAACCGGACCAATACCACCTTCATTTACTGGGGTGTTACGCCACGCGTTGTGAGTGAATTGTGAGTCGATAGAAACACCGATCACTTCTACATTGCGCTTTTTGAACTCTTCAACGCGGTGATCAAATGCCAACAGTTCTGAAGGGCAAACAAAGGTGAAGTCCAATGGATAAAAGAACACAACCGCTTTTTTGCCCTTTGTGGCAGCTGCAAAGTTGTAACCATCTACGATTTCGCCACTTGCCAGAACGGCTGCTGCAGTGAAATCTGGTGCTTTTTTACCAACTAATACGCCCATAACTAGTCTCCTAATGGTTGATACTTCATGGAATATAAGAATCAATACAGTAAAACAGGAATCGGAGGCCACCATAATATTCATCGATTATGAACATTTTATGGCCATTTATTGATTGCCAAATGTTTATTGATAGTGCGCGACTATCATACACAGGCGAGTGAGGGAGTCATATTAATTTTCTATATGACGAACCTAAAACTGAAACTATGACAATTTTGTTGGCACAACATTCATCATAAGGATCTTCGGTTATAACAACTAATTACCCCCTTTTCTAAACGCGACTATTTCCCATAAATTATTGACACAAATTCTCATTAGCATTAGAGTTTGCTTGAACGCGATTTGATCGAATTCAACAACCTCCTTGGAAATATTTTATGTACGTCTGCCTTTGCAAAGGTATTACCGACCGCCAAATCAAAGCGGCTATTGACGATGGTGCGAACTCCCTTAAGCAGTTACGCAAAGCATTGGGTGTTGCTAGTCAATGTGGTAAATGTTCAGTAATGACCCGCGAAATTTTGGACGAAGCGCTTAACGACACCCCAATGATTAATGGTCTGCCGCAATTTTATGCGGTAGCGTAGGCCAATTATTTTCCGGCTCGCCCAAACAAAACAGAATCTAAATCATTTCGATTTTTAGTTATTTTTCCTTCTGCATCAAACACTTAGCAACACCATTTGCTTGACATCCCCTATCTCAGCGCCCAGACTCTCCTTTTGTTATGTCATATAAGGAGGACACCATGAAAGGCGATCCGAAAGTAATAGCCGTGTTAAACAAAGTATTGGGAAATGAGCTGGTGGCGATTAACCAGTATTTCCTGCATTCGCGGATGTACAAAGATTGGGGCCTTAAAGAGCTAGCCGATCACGAATATCACGAATCCATTGACGAAATGAAACACGCTGATGCCTTGGTGGAGCGTATTTTGTTTTTGGAAGGCCTGCCCAACTTACAAGATCTGGGCAAATTACATATTGGTGAAGATACTCCAGAGATGCTCAAGTCGGACTTGAAGCTTGAACTTAAAGCAATCCCAGATCTGCGCGATGGCATTATTGTGTGCGAAGGTGTACGCGACTTTGTCAGCCGTGACTTGCTGAAAAGTATTCTTGAATCTGAAGAAGAACATGTTGATTGGCTGGAGACACAACTGTCGCTCATCGATAAAGTGGGTATCCAGAATTATCTGCAATCCAAGATGGCACCACAATCGTAGAACAAGCGTTTAACAAACAATAAAAAAGGAGCTTCGCGCTCCTTTTTTATTTGCATGAATATTTGATTGCAAATCAACTTACATATTGATCCAACCTGTGAGTGCGCGCAGCTTAAATACCGCATTGCCATGTTTCAGCACCACACCATCCACAAAAATTTCCTGCACGATAAATTGCCCTGTTCCAATAATGTTTCCCACTCCGGTAGTTTGATTATTGATTACAACGCTACTCACTCCGCCCGCCAAATAATTATGGCGCGCGTAAGAAATGGTTGGGATCTTCTGCCGCATATTCCAGGGGAGTGAATTAAAGTCGGGAATGTTTTTAATACTGTCAAACGTTCGTGGTGGCGCCTGCTCTTGCGGCGTAGCAGTTGCGCTGCCCGCTGAATTAAAAGGATCCACAATCGTTTCGGATGCGGCCGTAGTTGCAGCCTCCGCTGCATAAAGCTCATTTACCCCGCTATCGACAGGGGCAGCAACGGCTGCGTCTTCAGCGGCATAAAGTTTATCGACATCCGCATTGGTAACCGATTTTCGCGGCGACGGTTTTGCAGCCACAACAGGTGCTGCAATCTCAGTGGTTGGTGTAGACGGCGATTGAGCGGTTGTCGCTGGTGCAACAACAGCTCCTAATGGCTGCGCCCCGAGGGCCTGTTGAGCAATTGGCCCCTGCGCTTCTGACACTGGCTGCGGCGTCGCGACGAGCGGCGGCTC
>DATIGS010000230.1:0-11322 GCA_035481425.1 Cellvibrio sp.
GGTTACCGGTTCACTACCATAAAAATTCTGATATACCCAGTGATAAGTCAAAGCTCCGCCTTCGGGATCACGTGAATCACGCCCGTCAAACGTTACTGCTGATCCACTATAAAAACCTGATCCGTTTTGAATAATCTGTACGACAGGTGGTGCATTCATACTTGTATTTGCACTGGCATATTCGTTGTAAAAACCTAAAACCCATGCAAAAGGCGCATTCCAGTTAATGGTAATTTCATTCGTTGACCACGAATTAATATCATCCATAAAACACGCAGCTGGCTTACAACCCGCCAATGCAGCAGCGGCAACACTATCTTCCAAGCCAGTATTGGGACCACCAGAGAGTGCACCCGGTGGAGCCCAGGGATAATTATTATTCAACACGCCAGCCCAAAACCGGTGATGCGGTTGTTGCAATGACTTTTCACCATGGCCGGTCACAAATGAAAACGATAAAGTGTTACGACCAAACAGATAATCGACTCCATTCATCAAACCATTTGCAAATTTTTTATCACCGGTAAAGTTGTAAGCCAGCCCCATTAAAATTAAACGGTTGGCCACCACACTATTCGAGCCCCAGTAATATTCCAATGGCGTGACGGGTGAGAGATAGCCAGAACCATTTTGTAAAGTTAAAAACAGATCAGCCATTCCTACAATTCGTTGGCGAGCTATATCTTTTTGAACCGCGGTAAAACTACTGGCGGCAGATGCCAACGAAATAACACCAAGCACTTCTGTTTCAGGCCAGCCAAAATCAGAACTGCTATGTTCATGATTGGTAACGACTTGAAGATATTTATCCTGGCCGGTTGTAATAAATAATTCTGCTGCTGCCCAATAAAATTCGTCGATTACTTTCGCATCACCATAACCACCGCCGCCATTATCGTAATTACCAGAATAAATATCGTTAGGATTCGCCTGCGCAGCCGCCCACGCACTCTCCGCAGCAGTTAAACATTTGCCGGCAAAAACAGAATCAATATTTTTCCAAATGCGGGCGCATTGCGCAGCAGTCGCCGCAAGGTTTAATGTTGCTGCAGTGGTGGGCGGAACCAGTGCGCGCTGCTGTGAATCTTCATGCGGAGCCAAAGGTAAGCCAGTCCAGCCTACATCGTGCACTTTGTGGTGCGCCATCCCGGCTTTGGCCTGGCCTGCAGGCACTTGCATTGCCAGGAGGAACTCAAGTTGCCAGCGCGCCTCATCGAGAATATCCGGTACCCCATTGGCGCTTTCAGGAATATTCAACTTTCCATCACCTAGCGCATCAATTAAACGAAATCCGTTCGTCGGTACTGCTGGATAACTAATTTGCGACGCAACCTCGTACATATTGAGGAGCGTCCATACGGAAATACCGCCGTTGACTACATATTTGCCATGATCACCTGCGTCATACCAACCCTTGCTGACATTCAACGAATAATTACAGGTACCAGTCCAACAAGGGACATTTACATCGCCTTTGTTTACGCCCTGATTTAAATGCCCCGCCGGCCTGGCGAGTTTGGCATTGGTTGCGTAACTGGTATTGCCGCCGCCGGTGTACGCAGTTTCAATCGCGATGCCGCTGCGGTTGTGATAAAAATATTTTAATGAATCGTAAAATGCGCCGTTAAAAAGTGATGATGAAACATCAAATGGATAGCTGGAATCAGCTCCCACTGTGAGCGTATAACCGGTACCAGTTACCGCATAATTTGAAAAATCGATTCGATGTAAATTATCGCCAGATGCAGCGTCAACATCCCCAAGCGGAATGGTGTTGCCCGATGCAATTAACGTCCCGTTCTGCTTTAACTGCCATGCCAATCCGACCAAGCTGTTAGTTTTATATAAAGCGAGCTTCGGGCTATCGGGTGCATAACCCACCTGATTAACACGAGGATTTCCTACCTCGGCATAAGCACTTCCGAATGTCGCGGCCATACAAACCAAAGCACTTAATGTGCTCCGATAGTTAAATCGCATTTTAGATATTCCAAACAATTGCTTCATATTACGGACTCCTTTTCATGGATGAACGATGTAGTACTGCAGATTCGAAATAAACAACATGGACAAACACAGCGCGGAAAACACGGAAAAAAAACACAGCATTAAAAAATAGATGGTTGCGCGATAAGAATAAGGAACACCTTATTTGATCGATTGATTTGAAAATAAAATAATTATTTTTATGAAATGAAATTGAGGATAAAAATCCGGCCGGTCACTGAGTGATCGGCCGGCGAATACACAGTATTTCAGGGGTAACAGTTGGAATTTGGCAAACAACCAGAGCAACAACGAATATCACCCTGCCCGTTTGAATCCCTTGGAAAAAATCATCCTTGACCGAGGCATCTCTCCAAATGCCTGTCCATGCACACTCTCACTCAGTTTGCTTATTCCACTTATTGAAGTGGTGGATAAGCATTATTGATTAACACCTGGAAGCCTTCTTTGAACCAGCGACCAGCAACAGGCGCATTCGCCATTGCACCGGTTGTGGTGCCTGCAGAGTTGGTGTAAGTCGGGTCACAGTTGCGGTCGAAACCTTTCGCTGGATCCAATGGGTCAAAAGACAATTCTTTTGATGCTGCACCATCTGATTCACCCGGCGGTTTCACCCATACGTACGCATCGATACCTGCTACTGGTGCAGTTTGAGGACGCTCGCCTACACCACCAGCCTGGTTACACCAGTTGCCACGATGGGCACGACGGTCGAGACGCGATTGATCGACAAAAGTATCCAACACGGTGCTGGTAGATTGCGCGGTTGGACGATTTGCACCACCCCAACCATTGCGCGAAGTGTCTACCAACATACCGATTGATGATGGGAAACCAGCGGAAATCATTGCTGTACGCCATGCTTGCACGAAGGAAACTTCGCTGAAGTGCGGGTTCCACTCATAGAACTTGGCTTGACGGGTTTGGGTACCACCACCGCTGCCTGGGAATGCACTGTTAGCCAATGAATCCAGGAATGGTTCATACAACGGGGTATAACCAGAAGTGTTGGAAACAAAACCAGCAATCGAGTTAACACCACCGGTTGCGCCTTTAATTGCATCGCCGATCAAGGTCACTGCTTTACCGAAGTTATCCGTCCAACCCAACCAACCTGAGTGGCCGATATCAACGTAAGAATATACGTTGGTCAGCGGGTACAACTTGCTCAGGGTGTAACGGGTATTCGCGACATAACCATAGGTCGCATCAGCCGCTTGCTGACAGGCTGGTGTGCTCAGATTAGTAACCAGATTTGGCAATGAGTCCGGCTCAATAATCGCAATGATGCGCAATGATGCATATTTAGGATCACCGAAGATCGAGGCAATAACATCCACATATTCGGTGCGATAGCGCGTTGAACCTTCTACGCCCTGCTTCAATTCGCCATTGGACGCCAGTGCATGGCAATCGCGGTTCGGAAGGTCGTAGACCACCACTTTGATCACGTTGGCATTTTGGTCTAGAGCAGCATCCAAATGATCACGTAGCCCCCAGGCACCGTCGGCCGGTTCAATCGCACCAATACGGTCCATCCATACAGCAGTGCTGTAACCTGCTACTTTGGAACCACCTGGTTCAGCCTGAGCTTTGGCAGACCAGATTGGGTCTACGTACCAGCGAGCATCAACGAATGGGTTATCCATACGGCTTGAGTTGGTAGAAGATACAGAAGAACTGGAAACAGCGCTTGATCTCACGCTTGATGCCACACTCGATACAGATGAGCTGGAAATCACGCTCGATGCCACGCTCGATACTGAAGAACTGGAAATCACGCTCGATACTGAAGAGCTGGAAATTACGCTTGATGACACTGATGAGCTGCGTGGCACTGAACTTGAGCTAACGACGCTCGAGCTGGATGAAACAGGAATTGAGGATGCAACAGAACTAACGCCACCGGACGATGAACCTCCAACCACATTCACGCAGGTTGAACGTGCAATACAGCTCTTGTTGTTTTCCCAACCCCAACCACTTTGGGTGGTAACACACAACGGATAAAGAGTGCCGTACCAGTTACATTGCTGGCCGCCATTGTTGATCACACTTGAGCTTGCGCTGCTGGCAACTGAACTACGTGACGAACTGGTAACAGTTACGCTCGATTGCACAGAAGAGCTGGATGTTACGGTCCCTGAACAAATACTGCCGGTGAGAGTAGGTATCTCTGCAGAGCCACCGCGCTTATCAACCTGGAAACCAAAACTGGTGCTTTGACCTGGTTGCAAAGTACCGTTCCAACTCAGGTTGGAAGCACTATATGGATTATTACCGCTAACGGTTGCATTCCACGAACCGCTCAAACGGTTGGTCGCAAATTGCCAACCCACAGTCCAACCATTTACGGCGGTAGTGCTGCTGTTGGTAACCACTATTTCGCCAGTCAGGCCGGTATTCCACTCATTGCTGATTTTGTATACGCAACTGGCAGCAGCACCTTGGCTGGCTGCTGCCAGACCAAGACTTAGCAATGCAGCCAAGCCATAGGTTTTTTTTCTTGGAGTTGTCATTAAAGTTCTCCTGGATTCCAGTGAGTAAGGCCGAGAGCCTCGTTATTATTCGCGCCGAAACTGCAGGCGCTGATATGCCTTTCAAGTCCATTCAGGCCGCCGTTGTGTTACTTAGGCATTATCGATCCATCAATAATTTGTTAGCGCAATCTTATTGTTGTGAGCACGCTGAACCAGCAAATAGTTTTACTGGTAAATTGATTACTGAAAAAAATATGGAAGTACTAGCGCTATAAAGCGCACCATGAAATTCAAATAAGATTTTTATAAATCAATGGTTTAAAGCGAAAAACACGATTATTTTTAATAGAAATTCAACTTGGCAAACGCTTCATCAACAATAAAAATTCGCATTACGCGATGAGCCAATAATCCCATTATGCTTTTATTATCATGAGTGATCTGCGAATAGACTCTCATTGCGCACTTGTATTTCGTAAAAATAGCGACAAATAAGTTAGCGCAATCATTTGAGCGCCAAAATCACTTGCTTAATTCAAACCATCATTTCAGAACTACGAGTTGAATTGGTATTTCATTGCCAGACTTAGCGCAGGCATACACACAGCAGGTGTTATGCCCACACAGGGTTGAACTTAACTTTTTTATTTTTTTTAGGTTTGGAGGGACTTCGCGCCCCCGAATCTTGAAGCGAAAAACCTCTCGACCAGAGGCTGAATTTGCGACACGGTAGGACAAAAACTTCCAAATGGCAAGCCCGCCCTATAATTATATGATTTACCTGCTTTAAAAAAAACAACATGCGACAAACATCACATATTCATCAGTAAACTTCATGTTAAATTTAAAAACGAAAGTTGCATCTTTCGTTCAAACTCTCTCCCAATCATAAAAACGCAATTCATCGCATTACGAAATTGCACATCACATCAACCAAAAAAATCATGGAACCTAAAAATTTCATGCGTTTTAAAAGATTGAAAAATAGTTTTAGTAAAAAACATCTTTCTCATGTTTTTTTGTTTATTTATCAATCCCTCAAAAACAAAAATTATCCTTGTTTTATAGCGTTAAAAATCAATAGTTAGCCGCTGAAGCATACAGATAATTTCTATATATGATCCCGGTGAATCGTGTCTGGAAAAATTTATTCCATGCATAAGGATATTAATTTCTATTTTTTCGCACGAAAAAGCCGATAACAATAACGGTGAAAAATATGCTACAAAAATCATTTGATCGCTCTGCATTAACAATCGCCATAGGAGCCTTATTAGGCTGTGCGGTTATGGCATCACAAACAACAATTGCAGCCCCTTCCGAAACCTACAACTGGAAAAACGTGCGCATTGATGGCGGTGGGTTTGTACCAGGAATTATTTTTAACCAAAAAGAAGCCAATTTAATTTATGCCCGTACAGATATAGGCGGCGCCTATCGCTGGGATGCCGCTAGCAGCAGCTGGACTCCCCTGCTTGATTGGGTGGGTTGGGACAATTGGAATTGGAACGGCGTGCTAAGCATGGCTACCGATTCGGTAGATACCAACCGCGTATATGCTGCAGTAGGCATGTACACGAACACATGGGATCCAAATAACGGAGCGATTTTGCGCTCTACTGATAAAGGTAAAACCTGGCAAGCCACTGAATTACCCTTCAAGGTAGGTGGAAACATGCCAGGGCGTGGTATGGGCGAGAGACTGGCGATTGACCCCAACAAAAACAGCACCCTTTATTTTGGTGCGGAAGGCGGTAATGGTCTCTGGCGCTCAACCGACTATGGGGTGACCTGGGCCAAAGTTAGTAACTTCACCAACGTAGGCAACTACGCTCAAAATCCCAACGACCCCAATGATTATCTAAACAAAAACCAAGGGGTTATCTGGGTAACATTTGACCCCTCATCTGGCTCTGCAGGCACTGGATCGAGCGTGATCTACGTCGGCGTCGCTGATAAAGAAAACTCTGTTTACCGCACCACAAATGGTGGCACCACATGGGAGCGAATCCCGGGCCAACCTACGGGATACCTACCTCATAAAGGTGTTTATGATCACACCAATGGCATCCTTTATATTTCGACAAGCGATACTGGTGGCCCCTACGATGGCGGCAAAGGTGATGTCTGGAAATTTACCCCGAGTACCGGCGTTTGGACCAACATCAGCCCAATCTCATCCAGTAGCAGTGACCTGTATTTTGGTTACTCAGGCCTGACGATCGATCGTAAAAATCCCAAAACTTTAATGGTAGCCACTCAGGTTTCATGGTGGCCTGATGCCATTTTTTTCCGGACAACTGACGGAGGTACCACGTGGACCCGCATTTGGGACTGGGCAGGCTACCCGAGCCGTAGCCTGCGCTACCTGATGGATATCACTGAAGTACCCTGGCTGAACTTTGGTGTGACCAGCTCATCAGATCCCGCTGTACCTACCGTAAAACTGGGCTGGATGAATGAGTCCGTCGAAATAGATCCGCACAATTCCAATCGTTTGATGTACGGCACTGGCGCAACTATTTATGGCACTGAAAACCTGACCACATGGGATACAGGTGGGCAGATACTCATCAAGCCGATGGTCAAAGGCTTGGAAGAAACCGCCATTCTGGACGTGGTTAGCCCACCCACCGGGGCCCCTGTTTATTCTGCGATGTATGACGTTGGTGGCTTCAAGCATGACGATCTCACCAAAGTACCCACCAGCATGTACACCAATCCAAATTTCGGTGGTAACAGCAGCATCGATTATGCAGAACTCAAACCAGCCACGATGGTGCGCGTAGGGTTCGCCACCAGCTCAACTGGCGGCATTGCTATCACCACTAATGCCGGAAACAGCTGGTGGCAAGGTCAAACCCCTGGCGGTGCAACATCCGGCGGAAATGTAGCTGTCTCTGCCGATGGCGCCACTATCGTTTGGGCGCCCGGTGGTGCAACAGGCGTATTTGTATCCACTACTTTTGGCAGTAACTGGACCGCAATTCCCGGACTGCCTGCCGGCGCAGTGGTCGAAGCTGATCGCGTTAATCCGTCCAAGTTTTACGCATGGTCTGGCAATACCTTCTACGTAAGTACCGATAAAGGTGCGACATTCACTGCATCCGCCGCCAGCAATTTACCCAGCGCGCGTAAATTCAAAGCGGTATATGGCTATGAAGGCGATATATGGCTGGCGGGTGGAAGCAAAACCACCACTTATGGCTTATGGCGCTCAACCGACTCAGGCGCCACGTTTAGCCAGCTTGCCAATGTAGAAGAAGCCGATAACGTCAGTTTCGGTAAATCAGCGCCTGGGCAAACCTACCCAACTGTTTTTATCATCGGTAAGGTTGATGGTGTGCGCGGAGTATTCCGCTCTACAGATCAAGGCTCAAGCTGGGTCAGGATTAACGATGATCAACATCAGTACGGTAACTTCGGAGAAGCTATATCCGGGGATCCGCGTATATATGGCCGCTTGTATTTAGGTACGAACGGTCGCGGTTTGCTCTATGGTGACACCGCCGGGACAGTCTCATCATCAAGCTCCAGCTCAATTGCATCATCCAGCAGCAGTTCGATCAGCAGCTTGTCTTCCAGCAGCATATCCAGCGTTACAAGCAGTTCGCGCTCCAGCAGCTCAAGTTCTTTATCATCGTCCAGCCGCTCCAGCAGTTCTAGCAGCGCCGTTTCCTCCAGCACATCCAGCAATTGCTCAACTTCTGTCGATCAATGTAATTGGTATGGCACTCTCTATCCCGTTTGTGTAACGACACAAAGTGGTTGGGGTTGGGAAAATCAGAAGAGCTGTATTGCGCGAAGCACCTGCAGCACACAACCTGCTCCTTTTGGTGTGGTCTCTGCGTGTGGAGTTACCTCATCTATAGCAAGTTCTGTTGCCAGTTCTGTGGTGAGTTCAAGCAGAAGTTCGGCAGTGAGCTCTGCTATCAGTTCATCTGCATCAAGCAAGTCATCTGTTTCGTCCAGCACTACCAGCTCGACATCAAGTATTGGCAATAATGTGACTGCGTTGGTAAAAATCACCAGCGATTGGAATTCGGGATATTGTGCGAGTGTTGTTGTCACCAACAATGGAAGCAGCACAGTTACCTGGACAACCAGCACCACAATTACCGGAACACTGAACAATGTTTGGGGAGCATCGGCAACCCAGAATGGTAATGTACTCTCGTTGAAAGGCTTGGCTTGGAACGCCGAGTTACAAGCGGGAAAATCAATTACTGATATCGGCTTTTGTGCAAACAAATAAAAATATGCAGTTTAAAAAAATACGGTGGCAATTTATTGCTGCCGTATTTTTACTAAAAAGCTGTTTTACCTATGAATCAAATAACCGCCTCAACACATGAATCCATTAATTCAATTAAAAAAGCTATAAATTTTTTATTTTGTGAATTGATCGCGCTGTCAATCTAAGGTAACGTGGAATAATAAACATAAAAAATAGATTTACTTTTCAATTTGTACTTTTTAGTTATAACCAATCAGCGTCAAACGGATAATTCAGGCGCCATAATTATAAAGGCCGTGATAAGAACGAGGGAAATAAGTGCTTTATTTGTGTTGATTTTGCACTTTTCTGCTTCACCTTCCAGTAGTAATTAATTTGCGCGCAAGCGTTTATACACAATCTTTCAGACCGTAAAAATTTGCCATTATTTTTTCGCCGAAAGAATTGATAGACAAATTGTTAGCGCAATCATAACAAGCAAAAAATAACAATTTACTAACAATAACCTGACCCAAAACAACAACAAAGGCGCGGACGACTATGAAAACTTTAATTGTTTATGCCCACCTCCTGGCCGCTTGTGTGGCCATTGGTATTTTGCTCATTCAGGATTTGGCTTTAGCTAAATCCAAAGGCCGTCCACTTTCTGCTGTCGCCATTAAGGATCTCACTAAATCAGCGGAAGTTATGTTTATTGCCTTGGTTGTTTTATGGATCTCAGGTCTCTCTTTGGTGCTGCTTGGCTACCTGGAAAATCCCCAACAATATTTAATGAATGAAAAACTATGGGCAAAATTTACTGTAGTTTCCGTACTGACACTCAATGGCATCGCTCTGCACTACTTCAGTTTCCCGCGTGTAACCTCGCGCCGTGGATTACTTGGTTTACCCACTTTTGAACAAATTCTAGTGACCCTTACCGGCGCTCTCTCTTCTGTCTCCTGGCTGTTTGCTTGCTATCTGGGCATAGCTCGCCCCTGGAATTACACCGTGGATTACAGCTTCGTCATGTTTATTTACTCAGGCCTATTAGTCGGTGCGTTCATCGTGGCTGGCGAAGTATTGCGTGCCATGCGCAAAGCTGAACCGGAGCCACCCATGCTCACCGAACAAATCCGGATGAATGCCTCTCGCAAATTTGATTAGTACTCAAACCCGATGCCCCACGCGTCGGGTTTTCGTCGCAATGACAGCGCTGTAATGCCATTGCGACCAGCAGTAAAAGTTTGCTTTACCCGTTCCGATTGTTTTACCCGTTTTGACAATAACGATTGTTGATGACCGTTGCCGGTGCAAGCCGGCATTTACCTCCGAGGAAGACACTATGAGTAGCTTTAAAGCCTCTGCGATCACCCCTCGCCTGGCGGGAGTGCTAACACACTCTCTCTGTGCGGTAGGGTTCTCCCTGGCTGCGTCCACTCTTTCCACTCAAGCTTATGCTGGTTGCCAGTATGTAGTTAACAACCAGTGGAATAATGGATTCGATGCCAAGATAAAAATAACCAATGATGGGACTAGCACGATCAATGGCTGGAATATCAGCTGGCAATATAGCGGTGATAACCGGGTTACCAGCAGCTATAACGCCACCTTGACCGGCACTAACCCTTACAGCGCGACAAACTTGAGCTGGAACGGCACTATTGCGCCCAACCAATCAGTTGAGTTTGGTTTCCAAGGCAGCAAAGGCTCAGCTAGTGCGGAAGTACCGGTGCTCACCGGTGCAGTTTGTGGTAACACCACAACGTCATCAGCACCCACCTCCTCCCGCGCAAGCTCCTCTGTGTCTTCCGGTGTGAGCCAAGGCGTTGCTCCTTTGGTAGTACAAGGCAACAAAGTAACTGCCAATGGCCAACCCGCCAATCTGGCAGGTATGAGCTTGTTCTGGAGCAATACTGGCTGGGGCGGCGAAAACTATTACAACGCGCAAACTGTGTCTTGGCTAAAGTCTGACTGGAAAGCCAATCTGGTTCGCGTTGCAGTAGGTGTCGAGGCGGATGGCGGTCTGTTGACCGACTCAACCAATAAGACACGCGCAATGACTGTTATCGATGCAGCTATTGCCAACAATATGTATGTAATTATCGATTGGCATACACATACTGCAGAAGCCAATAAAGCTGCTGCCATTACCTTCTTTAAAGAAATGGCGACAAAATACGGCAACTACAACAACGTCATTTACGAGGTATACAACGAGCCGCTACAGGTCTCCTGGAGCAACGTGGTCAAGCCTTATGCCACTGACGTGATCAAGGAAATCCGCGCGATTGACCCGGACAACCTGATCATCGTAGGTACGCCTACCTGGTCACAAGACGTTGATGTAGCCTCGCAAGACAAGATTACCGGTTACAGCAACATCGCCTATACCCTGCACTTCTACGCAGGCACTCACAAACAATACCTGCGCGATAAAGCAACCACTGCAATGAATAATGGTATTGCTCTGTTTGTGACTGAGTGGGGTTCAGTAAATGCCGATGGCGACGGTGCTGTTGATACAGCTGAAACTGCCACTTGGCTTAACTTCCTGAAAACCAATGGTATCAGCCATGCGAACTGGTCATTGACTGACAAGGCCGAAGGCTCAGCTGC